>CAZXVA010000010.1:0-36261 GCA_964644305.1 uncultured Oscillospiraceae bacterium | reverse complement strand
AAACGGCGGCGTATGACCTTGCGCGCGTCAAAGAGCTGGGCAAAAAGTTCATCTCCGTTGAAGAGCTGGGCGCGGAGTGCCCCAAGGTCAGCCAAACCCACTTGGACACCCTGCGCGAGCTGGGCGCTCTCGGCGACATGCCCGACACCAATCAGATAAACCTTTTCGATTTCTAAAAGCATAACGAACAGCCCGGAACATATCACCCCGGGCTTTCGTCGTATAAACAAATGAGTACACGACATATAAGAAAGGGGATACAGCCATGAAAATCACGTTTTTAGGCGCGGCGCACGAGGTCACCGGCAGCATGACCTACATCGAGGTCGGCACGAAAAAGGGCATTGTCGACTGCGGCATGGAGCAGGGCAAAAACCTTTTTGAAAATGAGCCGCTGCCCGTCGCGCCGGGCGAGCTGGACTTCGTCTTGCTCACCCATGCGCACATTGACCACTCCGGCCACCTCCCGCTCCTTTACAAAAACGGCTATCGCGGCCCGATTTATGCCAGCGCCGCCACCTGCCAGCTCTGCGAGATAATGCTGCGCGACTGCGCGCACATTCAGGTGTCCGACGCCGAGTGGAAAACCAAAAAGGCCGCCCGTCGCGGCGAAGCGGCGGTTGAGCCGCTTTATGACATGGCCGACGCCGAGGGGGCGCTGCGCCTCATGCGCCCGTGCGCCTATCGCGAGGCCGTTCAGATTAACGAAAGCGTCACCATCCGCCTGACCGATGTGGGCCATCTTTTGGGCTCTGCGGCGATTGAAGTGTGGCTGACCGAAAATGGAGAGACGCGCAAAATCACCTTCTCCGGCGACGTCGGCAACATCGACCAGCCCATCCTGCGCGACCCTCAGCCCGTGGCGGACACGGAGTATCTCGTCGTCGAGTCCACCTATGGCGACCGCTATCATACCGCCGAGCGCGCCGATTATGTCAGCGAGCTTGCCCGGCGCATCCAGACTGTCCTCGACCGCGGCGGCAACCTCATCATTCCGTCCTTCGCCGTCGGCAGGACGCAGGAAATGCTGTATTTCATACGCGAGATTAAAAATCGCGGCCTCGTCCACGGGCATGACGATTTCCCCGTGTATGTCGACAGCCCTCTTGCCATCGAGGCCACGCGCGTTTTCCTCCAGTGCGACACGGACTTCGTCGATGACGAAATGCGCGCCGTCATCCGCTCCGGCGAAAACCCCCTCGTCTTTCCGGGGCTGAAAGTGAGCGTATCCAGCGATGAATCCAAGGCCATAAATGAAGACAAGACCCCCAAGGTCATAATCTCCGCCAGCGGCATGTGCGACGCGGGGCGTGTGCGCCATCATTTGAAGCACAATTTGTGGCGCAGTGAGTCCATGGTGCTCTTCGTGGGCTATCAGTCCGTCGGCACGCCGGGGCGCAGCTTGGCCGACGGGGCGAAAAAGGTGAAAATCCTCGGCGAGGAAATCGCCGTCAACGCCACCATTGACGTGCTCCCCGGCGTGAGCGGGCATGCCGACAAGGCCGGGCTCATCGCATGGGTCAAGGGCTTTGCAAACAAGCCCAAGCTCGTTTTCGTCAACCACGGCGACCCCGACGCGGCCGACGCCTTTGTCACCGCGCTTGAAAAAGACCACGGCTACAAGGCTTTTGCCCCTTACAGCGGCACGTGCTTTGACCTTTTGCGCGGCGAATTTGTCCGCATTGCCGAGCCCAAGCCCATTGAAAAGGTGAAAAAGCGCGCTGTCAGCCCGGCGTTTGAGCGCCTTGTTGCCGCCGCCGAAAAGCTCCTTGCCGCCGCGCGCGGTCTGGAGGGGCGCGCCAACAAAGAGCTCAACCGCTATGCCGAGCAGGTCGAAAAGCTTGTTGAAAAAATGCTTGGGTAAATAAACCGGCCAAAAAATCTATATAATATAAGAGTTTTAATTGACGAAACGAACGCGATGTGTTAACATAACACTGTGCGCAAACCGTCGAAAGGAGAAATCAGCCCACCGTGAAAAAACCCGTGTTTGACCCCGAAAAAGCCGTAGGCGACGGCATACTCAGCTATGACCGCCAAAGCCTGTGCGAGTTTGTTATAAAGCTTTGCGAGCGCGTGAAGGCCGATGTCGGCGCGGGCGCGTATCACGGCGGCATTTATCCCGCGAATATCAGCCTTGCCGACGACGGCTCGCTTGCCATAGGCGCGGCCAAGCGCGAGGACTGGACGGGGCAAGAGCTTGACTTTCTCCCGCCGGAGCTTTATTGGAACCACCGCCCCACCCCCGCCTCCGATGTTTACGCCGTGGGCATGCTGCTTTATTACGCCGTCACCGGCGGCAAGCTGCCCTTTGACGGCGAGTGCCGCGACGCGCAACTGCGCCGCATGGGCGGCGAGGCTTTTGATATTCCCCCCGCCGCAGGCCGCCGCTTGGGCGACATTATCCGCCGCGCCACGCGCTTCAAGCAATCCGAGCGCTTCGGCAGCATGGATGAGCTTCGCGCCGTCATGGAAAGCCTCTTGAAAAACCTTTATCTCAACGGCGCGCCCAGTGCCGAAACCATATTCAACAAAAATGACGATGAGCTCAGCGAGCTTGAGCGCATGATGGTCGGCATCATCGAGCGCGATGAAGACCGGCCCCTGCCCGAACTTGCCGAGCCTGAGCCGGAAGCCCCCGCCGCGCCGGAGGAGAGCGCCCAAATCGCCGCCGACGGCGGCGACGAGCCCGTCCCCGCCGCCGACGCGGTGCAGGATGATGACGAGGGGGACGATTTTTCCCTCGCCGCCGAGGCCGCGCGCGCGGCCGAGGCCGCCGCGCAAAGAGAGCGCGTGCCCAAGCTCTATGAAGAGAAAAACCCGGAGCTTGAGCCCGTGGTGTTGACCAAGCAGCCGGAGATAATCCCGGTCGTGCAGTATCCGAGAAATACAGATAAGGAGCGCCGTATGGAAGAAGAGGCCAAAAAACGCCAAAGAAGACCCGTCGCGGTCATACTCGTTTTGTGCGCGATACTGGTTATCGTCGCCATCATCTTCAACGCAGTCATCAAAAATCTCAACCGCAGCATGGAAGCGCTGAACGCCGAGCACGCCGGTGACAATGCCGTCTCCGCCACCGTCACCGATGCCCCCGTGGTTGCCGACCCCGCCGAGACCCCGGTTGAAACCGTCCTCCCCACCGAGCACGTTGTGCCGCAGGATGAGCTTTTGCCCATCACGCCCGACGCGGGCGCCACGCCCTATATCCCCGGCGGCGCGAGCACGGCGGATGACCCCGCCACTGCCCCCACCGAAACCGCCGGCACGAAGGAGCACGGGTATGAGCTGTTCGTTGAGGATATAAGCTGGACAGACGCGCAGAAAAAGTGCGCCGAGCTTGGCGGCCACCTCGCCGTGCCCAATGACGCGGCGGAGTTTGTCACCTTGGTTGAGCTTTGCGAAAGCAAGGGCGTTGACCGCGTGTGGCTCGGCGGCCACCGTGAAAACGGTGCCATCGTCTGGGACGACGGTTCAACCGCCCCTTATGAGCAGTGGGCGAAGGGCGAGCCGTCCTACGTCGACTCCTCCGACGGTGCGGCCGAGGACTATGTCCTCTTGTGGTATAATCGCGGCTGGTATTATAACGACTCCCGCAATGACCCCTGCGCGGAGTTCCCGCAGTGGTACAGCGGCCTGATGGCCTATATCTGCGAATACGGCGAGTAATCCCCGCCCCGTTCCCGCTCAAAAAGCCGCAGTCATGCGGCTTTTTGAGCGGTTATAAAGTCAGCATTAAAGGAAACCATATTATGAAAAAGCTCATCCGAATTTCCGTGGCCGTGCTTTTGGCGCTTTGCCTCACACTCGCGCCCGCTGTCCCCGCCTTTGCCGACGGCGGCGATGCCGACGCCGCCCTCACGCCGGAGGCTCAGGCGCTCGAACAGCTCAGCATTTTTGACGACGCAGAGCTTGACGCCATGGTCGAAAATTTCATAAATACATATTCCGGCTATAATGTCAAGCCTGAGCGGATAAGCTTTGCCCTGACCTATCTCGCCACGGGCGAGACCTGGTATTATAACCCCGACACCTGGTACTATAGCGCCAGCATGTACAAAGTCCCCCTCATGATGATTCTCGCGCAGCAGGAGGCCGACGGCAAGCTCACTCAGGAATCCGACATCAAGGGGCTCACCCTCGCCAAGGCCGAGGAGAGCATACTCGTTTATTCCAACAACGACTTTGCCCACCTCATGCTCAACTATCTCGGCACGGATCAGCAAGCGCGCGAGATGTACAAGCAGTTTTCCACCCTGCCCGATGACTATTATCACTCCGATTTCGTCGATTACAGCTATTTCACCGTCCGTTTCATGAACGACGTGATGACCACGCTTTACAATAACCCCGACCGCTTCCCCCATATCATCGACTGCCTCAAGCGCGCCCAGCCGGAGAACTATTTCCACCTTTACACCGCCCCTGAGCTTGAAATTGCCCAAAAATACGGCAGCTATAACGAGTGGAACGGCACAACCGGCATCATTTATCTTGAAAAACCCATCATTCTCACAGTCATGACCGAGCGCATTGAGCGCGCCGAAGAGGTCATCGCCCGCGCCGCCGAAATGTTCGTTGATTACGCCCCCACGCTTGATGACAAGCTGGAGAGTTACCGCGCCGAGCGCGCCGAGGCCGAGCGGCTTGCCGCCGAGGCGGAAAACGCCCGCCTCGCCGCCATTGAGGCCGAGGAGCAGCGCCTCGCCGAGGAGGAGGCCGCGCGCCTCGCCGAGGCCGAGGTTGAAAAGGCCATGGCCGAGCAGGCGCGCTTAGAGGCCGAAAAGGCCGAGGCTCGCCGCGCCCTGCTCACCAAAATCGCCGTGGCCGCCGTGCTCATCGTGGCGCTGGCCGTGTCCGCCGTCGCGGGGCTGAAGAAAATCAGCCGCCGCCGCGCGCCCGACGCGCGCAGAGCCCGCCCGGCCAAGCAAAGCCGCAGCGGCTACACCCCCAAACACTGACAATCCCGGAGGCATTCACTTGAAAAAACGACTTATCAGCATTTTCCTCGCCCTCTCCCTTGCGCTCAGCGCCGTCGCCTGCGGCAGCAGCAGCGGCACGGGCTACGGCGTGCAGACCATACAAACTCTCGTCGAGCAGGATTATTCCCTCGCCTTCCGCAATGACGACCCCATCTATTTTTATGTCACCGCCGCCTTGGAGACCCTTGCCGCCGAGGGCAAGGTCGACGAGCTGGCCGCCAAATGGTTCGGCGACAGGATAATCACCTTTGAAAAGCGCGCCGAGGCGCTCTCCGAGCTGACCCCGCCCGCCGTGCAGGAGTTCACCATCGGCCTTGACGTCAACTCTTTCCCCATGGCCTATATCTCCAACGGCAGCTATTGGGGCTTTGACGTGGAGCTTGCCATGGCCGTGTGCGAAAAGCTCGGCTGGACGCTGAAAATGCAGCCGATAGAGAAAGAGAATGTGTACATTGAGCTGTCCTCCGGCAACATCGACTGCGCCTGGGGTGGCATCGCCCTTGACGAGGCCGAGGTCGAGGCGCGAAAATATACGCGCTACGGCCCTTATGTCCACAATGACATCGTCGTCGCCGCGCGAAACGGGTCGAGCGTGTGGAACAGACTCCGCCTCGGCGGGCGCAACATGGCCATGTGCTCCACGCCCGAAGCGCTTGCCGCGCTTGAAACCGACGCGCACCTCAAGCGCCGCCTCGGCCAAATCACCCGCCTTGCCGGCGGCACAACCGAGTGCTTTGATTATCTCTATTCCGGCAAATGCGACACCGTCCTCACGGACAGCACCGCGCTTTATTATTATAATTGCCACTGATATATCCATATCCGCGAAAGGCCGGGGCGAGCGCCCCGGCCTTTTCATGTCCCGCGCACCTTGACGCGCGGGGGTGGGGATTGTATAATTATCTCACTGAAATTGACGCTTGGAAAAGGAGGGCGCGCAGTGCTCACTTTGATATTGGGCAAGGCAGGTTCGGGCAAAACCTCCGCCATCATAGACGAAATTCGCGCCTCGGTCGAGCGGCGCGAGGGCGGGCGCATGCTGCTCGTCCCGGAGCAATACAGCCACGAGGCCGAGCGCGAGCTTTGCCGCGTCTGCGGCGATTCCCTGTCGCTTTATGCCGAGGTTTTCAGCTTCACGGGGCTTGCCCGGCGGCTGAAGACCCAGCTCGGCGGCGGCGCGGCGAAGTATCTGGACAAGGGCGGGCGGCTTTTGTGCATGGCGCTGGCCGCGATGAGCGTGGGCAGCCGCCTGCGCGTCTATTCCGCCGCCGCGCACAAAAGCGAGCTGCAATCCATGCTCCTCACCGCCGTGGATGAGCTGAAGGCCTCTTGCGTGACGCCGGAGGCGCTGGCCGAGCTTGCCGGAGAGCTGGATGACGGCCTCGGCGACAAGCTTTATGACCTCGCGCTCGTGGCCGAGGCGTATGACGCCGTCGTGGCAAACGGCCACGCCGACCCCGCCGACGCGCTCACCCTCTTGTCCGCGCAAATCCCCCAAAGCAGCATCGGCGCGGCCAATAAAATCTATATCGACGGCTTTGTCGACTTCACCATGCAAGAGCTCCGCGTGATTTACGCGCTCCTCGCCACCGGGGCGGATGTGAGCGTGTGCCTCACGCTCGACGCGCTCAATTCCGCCAATGAGGTTTTTGAGCTTTCCCGCCGCGCCGCGCGCGCGCTCATCTCGACGGCGGACGAGCTTGGCATTGACCACCGCGAGATTATCCATGACTCCGCGCCCGGCAAGTGCGAAACCCTGCGCAACTTTGCCGACAATATGTTCACCTATTCCGAAAAAAGCTTCCCCCACAGCGGCGAAATCGAGCTTTTCACGGCAGAGAGCATGAGCGCAGAGTGCGAAATCGCCGCCGCGCGCGCCCTCAAGCTGGTGCGCGACGGGGCGCGCTGGCGCGACATTGCCGTGGCCGTGCGCGGCTTTGACGATTATCGCACACTGCTTGAAAACACCTTTCGCCATTACGGCGTCCCGCTTTTCACGGCCAAAAAGACCGAGCTTTTGTATAAGCCCCTGCCGCAGGCCATCTCGCTCGTGTATGAGATAATCGGCGGCGGCTGGGACGTGGACGATGTCATCAGCTATATGCACACCGGCCTCACCGGCCTTGACAGCGCCGAGTGCGACGAGCTGGAGGCGTATATTTTCAAGTGGCAGCTGCGCGCCTCGGCGTGGGCGCGCGAGGACGATTGGCAGCAGCACCCCGACGGTTACGGCGCGGAGTATGACGATGCCGCGCGCGAGCGCCTTGCGCATATAAACGCCCTGCGCCGCCGCCTTGCCGACCCCATTCTCGCCTTTCAGCGCGACAGCGCCACGGCGCACACGGCCGAGGCTCAGGCCGCCGCGCTGGCCGCCTTTTTCGCGGCGGTCAAGCTGCCCGAAACGCTTGAAATGCGCGCCGACGCGCTCAGCGCCCAAGGGCGCGAGACCTTGGCGCGGGAATATCAACAGCTTTGGGACATCGTCGTCGCCGCGCTCGAGCAAAGCGCGGCCATCCTCGCCGACACGCCCATGGACTGCGAGGAGTTCGGCAAGCTCTTTAATCTCACCCTTTCAAAATACGACATCGGCACTATCCCCGTCTCGCTCGACGCGGTGTCCGCCGGTGACTTTGACCGCATGCGCCGCCGCAGCATCAAGCACCTCATCGTCCTCGGCGCAAGTGATGAGCGCCTCCCCCTCGCCGAAAGCGACACGGGCGTGTTCTCCGGCGCAGAGCGCACTCGCCTCGGCGAGCTTGGCCTGACCCTGGGCGGCTCTGACGAGGGCGAGCTTTGGCGCGAGTTTTCACTCATTTATAACTGCCTCACCCTGCCCTCGGACAGCCTTTGCATGCTCTATCCGCTCAGCAATGCCGACGGGGAGAGCGTGCGCCCTGCGTTTCTTTTCAAGCGCGCGGCGGCGCTGTTCGGCCTTGACGTGCGCCACGCCGCGCTGAGCGAGGCGCGCCTGAGCGCGCCCGCCCCCGCCGTGGGGCTGGCCGCGCATGCCGTTCACGGCGGCAGCGGCGTTGAGCGCGCGGCGGCGGAGTATTTTGCCGAGCATGAGCCGGGGCGCGTCGCGGCGCTTGGCCGCGCCGCCGAGATGAGCCGGGGCAAGCTCTCCGGCGAGGCGGTGCGCCGCCTCTATGGCGAGCATATCCGCCTCAGCGCCTCACGCATAGACAAATTCGCCTCCTGCAAATACGCTTATTTTTGCCAGTACGGTCTGCGCGCCAAGCCCTACGAACCGGCGGGCTTCACCCCGCCCGAAGTGGGCACGTTCATCCACTATGTGCTGGAGAAAACCAGCCGCGCCGTCAAAGAGCGCGGCGGCTGGCAAAAGGTCACCGACGGCGACGTGCGCTCGCTGTGCGACGGCTTCGTCGCGGAATATGTCCACAGCGAGCTGAACGATTTTCAGGAGAAAAGCGCGCGCTTTGTCTATCTTTTCCGCCGCCTGACGCGCGATGCGCGGCAGATTGTGGCGGACATTGCCGAGGAGCTGCGCGCGTCCGACTTTGAGCCGCTCAGCTTCGAGCTGGACTTCGGCCACGCGGAGAACCTGCCCCCCGTCGAGCTTGGCGAGGGCGACGAGCGCGTCACGCTCACGGGCGTGGCCGACCGCGTGGACGGCTGGCTTCATAACGGCAAGCTCTATCTCCGCGTTGTGGACTACAAAACCGGGAAAAAGAAATTCTCCATGGCGGACGTGTGGTACGGCATGGGGCTTCAAATGCTGCTTTATCTCTTCGCCTTGGGCGAAAACGGCAAGCTGCTCTACGGCGCGGAGACCGTGCCCGCCGGGGTGATGTACGTCCCCGCGCGAAACGCCATGCTCTCCCTGACGCGCGACGTGGACGATGCCGAGCTTTCCGCCAAGCGCGCCGAAACCGTGCGCCGCAGCGGGCTGGTGCTGGACGATGAGGCGCTCATGGAGGCGTGGGAGCACGGCAAGGACAAGCGCTATATCCCCGTCAAGTTCAAAGACGGCGTCGCCTCGCCCGATGACGTGGCCTCGGCGGCGCGCCTTGGGCTTCTCGCGCGGCACATCAAGAAGTATCTTGGCGAAATGTCCGCCGAGCTTCGCGGCGGCAACGTCGCGGCAGACCCGTATTATAAGGGCCAGCAGGAAAACGCCTGCATCAACTGCGATTATTTTGACGCCTGCCATTTCGCCGACGGCGAAAACGGCGAAAGCTGTCGTTATCTTGAAAAGCTGACGCCGAAAAAGGTGTGGACTATGTTGGAAGGAGAGGCGGACAATGAGTGAATTCAAACCCACGGCATCGCAGAGCGCGGCCATAACCGCGCGCGGCGGCACGGTGCTTGTGTCCGCCGGCGCGGGCAGCGGCAAAACCAAGGTGCTCACCGAGCGCCTCATGGGCTATATCGCCGAGGGCGACAACCCCGCCGACCTTGACAGCTTTCTCATCATCACCTTCACCCGCGCCGCCGCGGCCGAGCTTCGCGGCCGAATCACCGAGGAGCTTGCCGCGCGCCTTGCGCGCGACCCGTCCAACCGCCGCCTCCGTCGGCAAAGCGCGCTCTGCCGCCGCGCGCAGATCGGCACCATTCACAGCTTCTGCGCCGCGCTTTTGCGCGAAAACAGCCACTTGGCCGGCATAAGCCCGGATTTCAAAATCGTCGACGATGAGCGCGCGCGCACCATGCGCTCCGCCGCCTTGGAGCGCGTTCTCGAAAAGCGCTATTCCGCGCCCGATGATTACCCCGGCTTCATCGCCCTTGCCGACACCGTCGGCATCGGGCGGGACGATGCGCGCCTTGCCGAGCTGGTGCTCTCCCTGCGCGACAAAATGCAGTGCCACGCGCGCCCCGACGCTTGGGCGCGCGAGCAGGCCGCGCAGTTTCAAACCGACGCGCGCGACGCCGGCGACACCCCTTGGGGGCGCGAAATTCTCTCCCGCACCGCCGAAAACGCGCGCTATTGGAGCGGCGAGATGGACAAGCTCATGTCGCTCATGGCCGCAGATGAAAAAATAAGCGCGGCGTATATGCCCGCCATCAGCGACGGCGCAGAGCAAATCCGCGAGCTTGTGCGCTGTCTCGATATCGGCTGGGACAAGGCGCGCGAGTGTTTGCCGATTAAATTCCCGCGCTTGGGCGCGCTCCGCAATTCGCCCGACCCTGCGCTCTCCGCCTTCATCAAGGACAGGAAAAACGCTTGCCAAAAGGCGATGGACGCAGTTGACAAGACCCTCAACGCCCCCTCGGCAAAGCTCCTTGACGAAATTCGCCGCAGTGCCGACGCGATGGGCGCGCTCCTCGCGCTCACGCTGGATTTCGACGCGCAGTATGCCGCCGCCAAGCGCCGCGCCGGGCTGCTTGACTATTCGGATTTGGAGCATTACGCCGCGCGGCTTTTGACGGACGAAAGCGGCGCGCCCACCGAGCTTGCCGCGCGCATGTCCGCGCGCTTCACTGAGGTCATGGTGGACGAATATCAAGACGTCAGCCGCGTGCAGGACGCGATTTTCAAGGCCGTTTCGGACAATGGCCGCAAGCTTTTCCTCGTCGGCGACGTCAAGCAGTCGATTTATCGCTTCCGCCTTGCAGACCCTGAGATTTTCACCGAGAAATATCTCAGCTATCCCGACGCGGACAAGGCCGCGCCCGGTGAGCCCTCACGCATTTTGCTGCGCGAAAACTTCCGCTCCCGCCGCGAGATTCTCGACTGCGCCAACGCGGTTTTTCGCGCCTGCATGTCCAAAGCCCTGGGCGATATTGATTATGACGATGACGCCGCACTCCGCGCGGGCGCGGCGTACCCGCCCGACGGCGTTGTGCCGGAGCTTTTGCTGTGCGACCTCGCCTCGTTTTCCGATGATGACGACGAGCGTCCCGACAAAAAGGCCGTCGAGGCGCGCATGGTGGGCGAGGAAATATTGAAGCTCATGTCCTCCGGCATGACGGTCGGCGGCAGGGCGCTTGAATACGGCGACATCACGCTTTTGATGCGCTCTGCAAACTCCGTCGGCGGCATATACCGCCGCGAGCTTGCCGCCATGGGCATCCCCGTCTCCGCCGGGCAGGGCGGCGGCTTTTTCACGTCGAGCGAGGTGTCGGACGCCATGTCGCTCCTCGCCGTCATAGATAACCCCCATCAGGACATCCCGCTAATTGCCGCGCTGCGCTCGCCCGCGTTCGGCTTCACGCCGGAAAAGCTCGCCGCCGTGCGCGCCTGTGACCCCAAGGGCGATTTTTACGCCGCCCTTGTCGCCGCGTCCGAAAATGACGAGGCCTCGGCGCGCTTTGTCGAGTGGCTTTCGCGCATGCGCGCGCTCGCGCCGGATCTCGCGGCGGGGGAGCTGCTGTGGCAGATAATTGACGAGCTTGACCTTCTCGCGCTGTGCTCGGCCATGAGCGACGGGGCGCAGCGCCGCGCCAATCTCTTGGAGCTTTTGGAGCTTTCCGAGCGCTTTGATGCCACGCTTTATCGCGGGGTGCACCGCTTCAATCTGTGGCTCAGGCGCCTTGCCGAGCGCGGCGACGAGCCGAGCACGGGCGCGGCGGTGTCCTCGGCCGTGCAGATCATGACCATTCATAAATCCAAGGGGCTGGAGTTCCCCGTGGTTTTCCTGTGCGACACGGCGCGCCGCTTTAACAACAAAGACAGCCAAAGCGCGGTGCTTGTCCACCCGGAGCTTGGCCTCGGCCCGAAGGTGACGGACTCCGTACGCCGCGTGGAGTACCCCGGTCTTGCGCGAAACGCCGTGCGTCTCCGGCTTCAGCGGGAGATGCTTTCCGAGGAAATGCGGCTTTTGTACGTCGCGCTCACGCGCCCGCGCGAGCGGCTTTATGTCACCGCCGCCGTCGCCAACCCATATAAGCTCATCGAGACCTCCCGCGCGGCGGTGACGAACCCGATGGCGCCGGAGGTGCTGGCCTCGGCCTCGTCGCCGGTGAACTGGCTTCTTTGCGCCGCGCTTGCCGACGGGGAGGAGCATTTGAAAATCCGTGTCTGTCAGGCCGCCGTTGCGGGAGACGCCGCGGCGGAGACCCCGCCCGCGCCCCCGGCGGACGCCGCGGCGGCGGACACCTTGCGGCGAAACCTCTCTTTCCGCTATCCCCACCGCGCGGCGGAGACTCTCCCCTCGAAAATCACCGCGACCGAGCTGAAAGGCCGCGACGACACCTCCGACGAGGACGCCGCGCCCCTGCTTGTCGAGCGGAAACGCCGCTTTGCCCTGCCGGATTTTGCGCGCGTGAATAAGCCCATGACGGGGGCGGAGCGCGGCGTGGCCACGCATTTGGCGCTGCAATGCATGCGTCTGGATGCTTGCTCAACCCTTGCCGACATCGAGGGCGAAATCGCCCGCTTGCAGGATGAAAAATTCCTCTCCCCGCGTGAGGCCGCCGCCGTGGACGCCAAGGCGATTCACCGCCTTTTCGCCTCGCCCTTGGGGCAGCGCATCCTCCATGCGGACAAGCTCCACCGCGAGTTCAAGTTCTCCCTCTTGTGCCCGGCCGGTGATATTTACCCCGACGCCGAGGGCGAGGAGCTGCTGCTTCAGGGCGTGGTGGACTGCTGCATCGAGGAAAACGGCCGCCTCACCGTGATTGATTATAAAACCGACCGCGTCTTCACCGATGCCGAGGTCGCCGCCCGCGCGGAGTTTTACAAGGGTCAGGTGCGCGCCTACGCCTCGGCACTGCGCCGCATATTCGGCATGGACGTCGCCTCATGTGTCCTTTATTTCCTCCACTGCGGAAAAATTGCGGAAATTGCGCAAAAAGACTTGCAATAACCGCGCCGTTGTGCTACAATCTCCCTTGCGTCTTGTAACTATGCCTCGCGCTCGCGCGGCACAATCAAGACAGCTTTAAGTGATGAGGAGTTATAACCATGAAGGAAGGAATCCATCCTAACTACCAGCAGACCACCATCAAGTGCGCTTGCGGCGCCGTCATCGAGACCGGCTCCACCAAGCCCAACATCACCGTTGAAATCTGCTCCAAGTGCCACCCCTTCTACACCGGCAAGCAGAAGCTGGTTGACACCAGCGGCCGCGTTGACAAGTTCAACAAGAAGTACGGCATCAAGTAAGCCATATATTGCAACAATCCCCGGACACAATGTCCGGGGATTTGTTATTATCATATTCGCTTACGCTTTTTGCTCGGCGTGGCTTTTGAGCCGTGCTTTCACCTTGCCTTCGGCGGTGATGTAAAGCCGGGTGGCGAGGACGGTGAAGGTGAAGGTCAGTATTATCCATATCACGGTCTCGGTTCGGGTGCGGGAATAGCCGTATATGAATTGCAATTGGTTGAGAATATAGCGGAAAATCTCCAAAACGTTGTTGTGAATGAGAAAGGCGTAACCCGACACATTGCCCAGCCACACAAGCGGCTTCCACGCGATGAGCTTTTGAATCTTCTCACTGCTGAACGCGCAAAACGTTATCGCCAGCACCGAGCCGGGAATATAGATGAGGTTGTTGCGAATGCCGTCGTGCAGATAGGGATAGCCGAATGTGCAGGCAAGGCCGCAGACGACGGCCGCAAGCCCCACGCCCACGGACATCCCGTCGCCGAGCGTTTTGCCCTCCGATTTGAACGTGAGATAGTATTTTCCGAGAAAAATGCCCAAGGAGAAGTCAAAAATGCGGAAAAGCGGGGAATTATACGTGAAATACGGCACAGAGGGGGCGCTTATCGCGGCGGCGATGCGCGGCGTGATCATGCCGAAGGCGGCCATGAACACAAGGATTATCGCCGAAAGCGAGATGAGCCTCCGCCCGGATTTCAGCTTTTCGGCAAGGCGTATGACCGGCGGGGCGATCATGCACACGAGCATATAGGTCGACAGAAACCACGATATGCCGTTATAGGATGAGTACACCGACGGGTACGGCACGAGGCTTTGCAAAAGGCACACGTTCATCAGCAGCGAGAAATAATCCTGCGCCGTGTGCGGCATGCCCCACAGGAAAAACATTTTGAAAAGCAGCATGATGATATGCAGCGCGTAAAGCTTCTTGATGCGCCCGATGCCGAAGCGCACACAGCCCATAAATCTTTTCGGCAGGGTCTCCGCCTTGGGAATATAGTTTATCGCAAGGCAAAAGCCGGATAGGATAAAGAATATCGACACACCCAGCGACCCTTGCAGCTTCGGGAAATCGCAGTGCGAAACCAGCACCACCAAAAATGCAAAGGCACGCAGCGATTGAAGTGAGTTTATTTTTTTCATTATGCACCTCTTGGCCTAACGTTGCGCCTATTTTAGCATATTAAGGCCGTGCGTGCAAGTATTTGACATGGTGCAAGCAAACGTTACTGTTTATTGCAATTGTGCGCCGGACAGTGTATAATGAGTGAAAACAAACCGAAACGACAGGAGAAAGCTATGCCGATTAAGCGCAGTGGCATAAATGAAAAAAGCATGGTGAGAATCGCATTTTGGCTGATTCTCGCGCTCGCCGTTTTTGCAAGGGTGTTTCGGCTGGGCGCCGTGCCCGACGGCGTGAATCAGGACGAGGCCATGGCGGCCTACGAGGCATTTTCCCTGCTCAATTACGGCATTGATTCAAAGGGCTATGCCTTCCCCGTGTACCTGAGCGCGTGGGACAGCGGCATGAACGCGCTGGAAACCTATTTGTCCATCCCGTTCATCGCCCTCTTCGGGCTGAAAACCTGGGCGTTTCGTCTGCCGCAGATGATAGTGGGCGTGATGAGCGTGTGGGTGGTTTATCTGCTCATTCGCCGCATTTTCAACGAGCGGGCGGGGCTTTTCGCGATGCTCATGCTGGCGGTGTGCCCGTGGCACATCATTCTCTCCCGCTGGGGGCTGGAATCGAATCTCGCGCCGGGCTTCATGCTCTTTGGGCTTTATTTCTTCGTGCGCGGTGTTGAAAACTCCCGCTTTTTCATGCTGTCCGCCTTGATGTACGGGCTCAGCCTTTATTCTTATGCCACCGTGTGGATATTCGTCCCGTCGGTCATCGTGCTCATGGCGGCCTACGCGCTGGCGTATAAAAAAATCAGGCTCGACGGCGCGCTTGTGTGCTCTGCGCTCATCATCGGCGTGCTCGCCCTGCCGCTGTTGGCCTTTCTCGCGGTGAATTACGGCTTCATTGACGAAATTCGCACGCCGTTTATGTCCGTGCCGCGCCTTGCCCTCATGCGCAGTGATGAAATTTCACTCGCCGACAAGGCCGTCAAGCTCAAACAGCTTTGGAAGCTGTTCGTTTTGCAAACCGACGGCTTTATATGGAACAGCCCGTCGAAATTCGGCCTTTTTTATTATATTTCCATGCCCTTCGCCTTGGTTGGAATCGTCTTTTCCTGCAAAAGCGTGCTTTCGAATGTCAAGAAAAAGGAGTTTTCGCCGCAGGCGCTGCTGCTCATCAGCTTTGCGGCCTGTCTGCCGCTGTGTGTGCTCGTCAAGGCCAACGCGAACAGAATCAACATCGTCCTTTTGCCGCTCCTGATTTACATTGCCTTGGGTGTTTATTACCTTTCAAGCATGACCTCGCGCCGCGTTTTGCCGCTTGCGGCGGCGGTGTACCTCGCGCTTTTTGCCGGCTTTGAGTCTTATTATTTCACCGAATATGACAGCGATACCAAGCCGCAGTTTTCTTATGGCTTGGAAGACGCGCTCTCCGTTGCCTGTGAAAAGGGCGACACGGTGTATGTTGATCAAAACGAGTATTATTCCAAGGTGCTTTTTTACACCGAAACGCCGGTCAATGTCCTGCTTGAGACGGGGCGCAATCTTTTCTACCCCTCCTCCGAGCAGTACACACTCAGCTTTGACCGCTTTTATTTTTACATCGACCCCGATAATCCCGACGAAAACGGCGCCTATGTCATGCCAAAAGACGGCGACTTGGGCTGTTTTGCCGAGCGGGGCTTCACCATTGAGCAATACGGCAACTATCTTGTCGCGTATAAATAAAATGTACTTGCAGCGTGAATGAATTACAAAATAGGGCGGGAACAAGCATGAAACAACTCGATAAAGCAAATAAATTCATATCGGATAGACTGTGGGCGCAGCTTGCGCTGGCCGCCGTCGGCGCGGCGGCGCTGTTCGCGTTTATCTACAAGACGTCGGCCTCAAAGAATATATGGTGGCCCGGCTCGGTGGCCGGGGTGTTCGCCGTGCTTTTCGCGCTGGGCATGTTGCTTGTCATCGCGCAAAGGCGCTATGACGGGTTTGAGCTTGTGGGCGTGGCGGCTTGCTTGGCCTGCGCGATGTATGCCCGCGCGCTTTTAATCCCCTTTGAATCGGGCGACTATTCGGTTTATCTCCTCCCCTGGACTCACCAGCTCGGTGCGCTTTCGCTCAAAGACGCGCTCAGCACCCCCGTCGGGAACTATAACCTTCCGTATATTTATTTTCTCACCCTGCTTTCAAGGCTGAATGTTGAGTGCTTGGTGTTCATCAAGGGCTTTTCCTGCCTTTTCGACGTGATTATGGCGTGGGCGGTTTTGCGCCTTGTCTCCACCGAGGTTGACGACAAGCGCCTTCAGCTCGGTGCATTTGTCGTGGTGCTGCTCTCGCCCACGGTGATGATAAACGGCGCAATGTGGTCTCAGTGCGACTCGGTTTTCACCGCGTTTTGCGTTCTCTCTGCGCTCGCGGCGGTCAAGGGCAGGGGCAGGGCGTGTGTGATATGCTGGACCGTGGCGTTTTGCTTCAAGCTTCAGGCGGTGTTTGTGCTCCCGGCCTTGGCGGTTGCGCTGTTCATGGGCAAGGTCAAACTGCGCCATCTGCTTTGGATTCCGGCGGTGTATTTCGTCTCCATACTCCCCGCGCTCCTCGCCGGGCGCAGCTTCATGGACTGCATCGGCATATACACCAATCAGGTCGGCTATTATGACCAGCTTTTCCTCAATGCCCCCACGGTGTGGCGCTTGTTCGGAAATGCAAAAATCCCTGAGCTTACGAATATGTCGGTGTATCTTGCGATAGGTGTGCTGCTGCTTTTTTCGCTGTATGCGCTCAGCGTGTCCGGCAAAATGGGGGAGAGAGAGCTTGTCGGCCTTTTTCTGCTCTCGGCGCTTCTCGCGGCGTATATTCTCCCGCGCATGCACGAAAGATACTTTTATCTCGCCGAGATTTTCGCGATAGTTTATTTTTTCTGCAACCGAAAGAAATGGTATGTCCCCGTGGTGCTGACTGCGGCGTCGCTGACGAACTATATGGAATATTTCCTCGTCTATTCCATGTCGTCCGCGCAGGAGTACGCGGAAAAGACCGTCGGCATAAATCAGGTTTATTTTTCAATCGCCATTCTCGTTGTCCTCGCGATAGAAAGCCGCGAGTTTTTCACCTCGCTTTGGGACAAGACCAAGCGCGTGTAATCGTGCAACTATAATCTATCCTCAAAACCCCAAAACACCGTCGGCGGAGTGTCCGCCGACGGTGTTTTTCTTTATGCTTTTTCGCGTCCCCGCCGTGGGGGTGACGCCGTTCACGGCGTCACGGCGGCGCCGAGCATATCCGCATCGAGCGGGACGGCGCGCCAGCCGGGCAGGTTTTTGGCCATATCCGGGCGCATCGCCTCGGCAAGACCCTCTCGCGCGCTCACGCACAGCAGCGTCGACCCCGCGCCGGAAATGCACATGGCCTCCGCCCCGCATTTATAGGCAAGACCGCGCGCGGTGTCAAACCCGTCGATGAGCCCCACGCGGTACGGCTCGTGCAGCTTATCGGCCATCGAGGCGCGCAAAAGCTCAATGTCGCCGCTGCCGAGCGCGCTGAGCAAAAGCGCGGCACGCGACACGTTGAAAATCGCGTCGGCACGGGGCACGGAGTGGGGCAGTGCCTTGCGCGAAAGCTCGGTGGACAGCTCAAAGGGCGGGATGAGCGCGGTGAAGTGCAGCTTGTCGCTGAGCGGGTATTGCACAGAAAGCGGAATCCCGGCCTCGACGGCGCTTGCGGTCAGCCCGCCGAAAAGCGCGGGGGCGACGTTGTCCGGGTGTCCCTCCAGCGCAGTCGCCACGGACAAAAGCTCGCGCTTGGACATGCCGAGCTCATGCAGCCCGTTTGCCGCGAGCACCCCCGCCACCAGCAGCGCCGACGACGAGCCGAGCCCGCGCGAAATGGGAATGTCGCACTTCAAAAAGCGGATGTTCACCGGCAGGGGCTTGATTTTGTACCGCTCCAGCGCGGCGCTGTACGCCTTGTAAGTGAGGTTTTCCTCGTTGCAAAAGCGCTTGTCGCACCCGGTTATTTTCAACTCCTCGCCGGGCGTGAACTCAATTTCGTTGTAAAGCTGCCACGCCACGCCGAAGCAGTCAAACCCCGGCCCGAGATTGGCAGAGCTTGCGGGAACGCGAATTATCATGGCCTTTCAAACCCTCCGTTGCGCAAAATTTCTTTGACGTAGTCAATTATTTCGGACTTATCTATCACATCGCCGTGTATCTCCTGCATGTGCTCAAGCGCGGCGAGGTTTTTCGGAATCGGCAGGGAAGTGCGCGCGGAAAGCTCGTGCAAAAGCGCGAAGCCCTCGCCCTCGTCCGCCGCCGCGCCCGGCGCTATGGCGGACAACACCGCCGCCGGGAACTTGAACGGCGACGCCGTGGACAGCACCACGCAAGCGGCTCCGGTATAGTCGCCGCTGTGTCGATAATCCTCCATGACGCTCATGGCCACGGCGGTGTGCGGGTCGCACAGATACCCCTCCTCGCGCCAAATGCGCGCGATGGTCGCCTGAGTTGCCGCTTCGTCGGCAAACCCGGCGGAAAAGACCTCGCGAATGCGCGCGTGTGTGGCCGCGTCCACGGAATACACCCCGTCTGCTTTCAGTGCGCCCATCCACGCCGCCACGGCGGCGCTGTCCCCGCCGGAGGCGAGGAACAAAAGCCTTTCGAGGTTTGATGACACCAAAATGTCCATCGACGGCGAGCTTGTGCGCCTGAACTCCCGCCGCGCGTCATAGCGCCCCGTGAGGATGAAATCGCGCAGGACGTTGTTCTCATTCGCCGCGCACACCAAGCGCCCCACGGGCAGACCGATCAGCCTGCAATAATACCCCGCGAGAATGTCGCCGAAGTTGCCCGTGGGCACGATGAAGTCGACCTTCTCGCCGTATTCTATCGCGCCTGCGCGCATGAGCCGGGCGTAGGCGGAGAAATAATAGATAAGCTGGGGGGCGAGGCGGCCGATGTTGATGGAATTTGCCGAGCTGAGCCTCTTGCCGAAGCTCGCCGCGTCCACGGCGGCGAACGCCTCTTTCACGCCGCGCTGGCAGTCGTCAAAATTCCCGCGCACGGCGCACACGCGCACGTTCCGCCCCGGCTGGGTCACCATCTGCGCGCGCTGAATGGGGGACACGCCCCCCTCCGGGTAGAATACGATTATCCCCGTGCCCGCCACGTCGTGAAAGCCCTCCAGCGCGGCCTTGCCCGTGTCGCCGGAGGTCGCGGTGAGTATGACGGTCTCCTCGCTTATGCCGAGCTTTGCCCGCGCCGCGGTTATGAGCTGCGGCAGCATGGAAAGCGCCACGTCCTTGAATGCGCTCGTCGGCCCGTGGAAAAGCTCCAGCACCCACGCCTCGCCGCATTTGACAAGCGGGGAGAGCTGCTCGTTGTCAAATTTGCCGCTGTATGCCCGGTCAACAAGCGCGCCCATGTCCTCAAACCCCGGCAGCAAAAACTCCAGCAGCATCTTCGCCATGCCCATTTCGTCAAGCGCGAGGCATTTTTCAACGTCGAAGCTCCGCGCGGCGAGCGCGGGGTCGATGTACAGCCCGCCGTCGGGCGCGATGCCGCGCAGTACGGCCTCCGCCGGGCTTGCCGTCAAATTTCCTCTTGTGCTTATATAATCCATTGCTCTCTCCTCATTCAATCGCCAAAAGCTTTGCGTTTTCAACGCCCGGTGTGTGCTCAATGTTGCCGATGAGCTCGCTGAGCTCGCACGTGAGCGAGCTTACGTCCAGCGAGATGGTGACGCTGGCGAGATTGTGCACGGGCAGGCTTTGCGTGATTGTCAGCACGCTCGCCCCCGACGCGGAAATGCAGCTCAACAGCGCGCTCAACACGCCCGGCTCGTGCGCCAGCATCATCGACAGCACGGCCTTGCGCCCGCTTGCCATGGCGGACGGCTCAAGAATATAATCCTTGTATTTGTAGTAGGTGCTGCGCGAAATGCCCACCTCGCGCACGGCCTGACTGACGTCGTGCACGCGCCCCGACTCCATCAGATGCCGCACCTGAAGCACCTTTTCGTAATACTCCGGGAGAATGCTTTTGTGAATAATGAGATAATTGTCGAGCATAAACGCCATACTCCTTGTGAAAAATTCCGCTGAAAAAGGGTCTTGTTTTTTGCTTGGTTATATGATACACTGTCGGCAAGAAAAATACAAGTGTTTTTCTTTCACGGACAGAAAAATTTTTCGGAGGTAGATTATGAAAGCTGCGGTTTTGGGATACGGCACGGTCGGCAATGGCGTGCATGACATGCTTTTATCGGGCGGCGGGCTGACAGCGGGCCCGGTGCTCGTGCGCGCGGGAAAGGCGGACGCGCCCTTCAAAACCGACAGCCTTGACGCAATATGCGCCGACGCCGGCGTTTTGGCTGTCGCGGAGACCATGGGCGGCGTGGACACGGCGTATGCTTATGCGCAGAAGGTCATATCCGCCGGCAAGCACTTCGTCACGTCGAACAAGGCGCTTGTGGCCGCGCGCGGCATTGAGCTTGCCGCCCTCGCGCGTGAGCACGGCGTGGGCTTCTTGTTCAGCGCCGCTTGCGGCGGCGCAGTGCCGTTTTTGCACAATTTGGAGCTTGCGCGCGAAAATGACGAGATAATTTCCCTCGGCGGCATATTAAACGGCACGACCAATTATATGCTCGACATGATGCAGTCCGAGGGGCTGGATTACGCCGCCGCACTTGCCGACGCTCAGGCGCTCGGCTATGCCGAGGCCGACCCCACGGCGGACGTGAGCGGGCTTGACGCGCTGAGGAAAATAATGCTGGCGTGCGCCGTGGCGTATGACTCGCTGCCCGACGAGGGCGCGGTGTGCGAGGGCATTGAGAGCCTGCGCGCGGACGATGTCCGCGATTTCAAGCGCCGCGGCCTGACGTGCCGCCTTGTCGCCTCCGGCGGCAAGAACGACGACGGCAGTGTCTATGCCTATGTTCAGCCCGTGCTCCTGCCGCCCGACGCGCCGGAGTGCGCCGTGAAAAAGAACTTCAACATGGCCAAGTACCTCGGCCAAAACTCCGGCCTCATCGTCCTGATGGGTCAGGGCGCGGGGCGCTATCCGACGGCGTCCGCCGTCGTGCGCGACCTCGAATGTCTTGCCGTCGGCCAGCGCGAAATGCTGACCGCGCGCTGCCGCCGCGCCGCGGCGGACAATGCGCGCGCCCTCTGCCGCTACTATGTGCGTCTGCCCTCGGCGTTCGCGCCGCGGCTTGACGCGGAGAGTGTGGACAGCGAGGGCGAAGTGAGCCGCGTTGTCACCAAGCCCATGAGCGTCGCGACCATGCACGCGCTCGCGCGTGAGCTTCGGCGCGGCGGCGCGGAGCTGTTCTTCGCCGCGTTGGCTTGACATATCACGATTATAAGGGAAGAAGGCGAGAAATACAATGCTTAAAGCTGTGAAATTCGGCGGCTCGTCCGTGGCGGGCGCAGAGCAGTTTGGAAAGGTGAAGGCGATCGTCGAAAGTGACGCGTCGCGGCGCATCGTGGTGTCGTCCGCAGCGGGCAAACGCACTTCGGATGACCACAAGCTCACCGACCTTTTGTATCTTTGCCACGCGCACTTGACCTACGGCGTGAGCTGTGACGAGATAATGGACGGAATCGAAGCGCGCCTTGTCGAAATCCGCGACGCGCTGAGCATCCCCTACGACGTGGGCGAGGAATTGCGCGCCTACCGCGCCGGGCTCAATAAATCCGTCAGCGCGGACGAGCTGGTTTCAAGAGGGGAGTACTTCACCTCCAAGCTCCTCGCGTCTTATTTGGGCTACACCTTTGTCGACGCGCGCGAGTGCGTGTTCTTCGGCTTTGACGGCCAGGTCGAAGCCGAGCGCAGCTACGCCGCCATCAAAGCTGCCGTTGAAAAGCACGGCCGCGTGGTCATTCCCGGCTTTTACGGCCTTGGGCCGACCGGGCGCATCCGCGTGATGAGCCGCGGCGGCAGTGACATCACCGGCGCGCTCGCCGCCGCCGCAGTGGACGCGGACATGTACGAAAACTGGACGGACGTCTCCGGTATTCTCATGGCCGACCCCAAAATTGTCGCCAATCCCCGCCCCATCCCGCGCATTACCTACGGGGAACTGCGCGAGCTTGCGTTCATGGGCGCGAGCGTGCTGCATGAGGAATCCGTCCAGCCCGTCAAGGACAAGGGTATCCCTCTCAATATCCGCAACACCAACGCCCCCGACGACCCCGGCACGGTCATCGTGCCCCACGTCGAGGACGAGGAGAGCGCGGAGGAGCGCTTCATCACCGGCATCGCCGGGCGGCGCAGCTTCACCATCATCACCGTCACCAAGCACAACATGAACACCTGCGACGTTCTCCGCCGCGCGCTGGAGATAATGGAAAAGTACAAGGCGAGCGTCGAGCACATCACTCTCGGCCTTGACAGCTTTGCCTTTGTCTCATCCACGGCGGCGCTGGGCGACGCGATATATGACGTCGTCAACGAGCTTCAAAAGAGCATTCGCCCGGACGATGTGCGACTTAGCGACGACATTGCCCTCGTGGCCGCCGTCGGGCGCAAGATGCCGTTTCGCCCCGGCGTCTCCGGCAAGATCTTCAAGGCTCTCGGCGACAAGGGCGTCAATATCCGCACCATTGCACAGGGCGCGGACGAAACGAGTATAATAGTAGGCGTTGAAAACAAGGACTTTGAAGCCGCCATACAGGTGCTGTATGAAGGCTTTGCAGGATAAAAAGGGGGTTAATTCAATGAAAAAGTTCAATATCGCGATTCTCGGCGCAACGGGCGCGGTCGGTCAGGAAATGCTGAACGTCTTGGAGGAGTATGACATTCCCGTCGGCAAGCTCTTGCCGCTTGCCAGCGCGAAAAGCGCGGGCGGGTTTGTCCGCTTCAAGGGCGAGGATGTGAAGATTGAGGAGGCGCGGGAGGACAGCTTCGAGGGCATGGACTTCGTCCTCGGCGCTGTGAAAAATCCGATGTCCCGCCGCTTTGCCCCGGCGATAAAGGCCGCCGGCGCTCTGTACATAGACAATAGCTCCGCCTTCCGCATGGAGCCGGACGTTCCCCTCATCGTGCCGGAGATAAACGGCGAGGACGCCTTTGAAAATAACGGCATCATCGCAAATCCGAACTGCTCGTCCATCATCACGCTCATGGCCGTGGCGGGCATCGCGAAGCTCTCGCCGATAAAAAGCATGATCGCCTGCACCTATCAGGCGGTGTCCGGCGCGGGTCAGGCGGGGCTTCACGAGCTTGAGGCGCAGATAAGTGCCATTTCCGCCGGTGAACAGCCGCAGGCGAAGGTCTTCCCCGCGCAAATTGCCATGAACGTCATCCCCCACATCGGCGATGAGCTTGATAATCTCTACACCGACGAAGAGATGAAGATGCAAAACGAAGGGCGGCGCATTCTCCACCTGCCGGAGCTGAAGGTCACCTGCACCTGCGTGCGTGTGCCTGTTCTGCGCTCTCACTCCATCGCCGTCACCCTCCGCACCGAGCGCAAGGTCAGCGTGGAGGAGGCCAAGGCGGCCGTGCGCGCCTTCCCCGGCGTGAAGCTTGTGGAGGATTATCAAGGCCGCAATTACCCCACCCCGCTCGACACCGGCAACCAAAACCTCGTCTGGGTCGGCCGCATCCGCGAAGATTTGACCGACGACAACGGCCTCACCCTCTGGTGCTGCGGCGACCAAATCCGCAAAGGCGCCGCCGCCAACGCCGTGCAGATATTGAAAAAGATGATTGAAAAGTGAAGAGTGAACTAAATCCAATGCGGCGCGGGAAATCCCGCGCCGCGTTTGGTGTTTCTCCGCTTGATATGCAAAACACACTGTGATATAATAACAATAATTATAAGGAGAAGTGTTTCCGTCGGCGGGTGTGCCCTGCGGCGGGTGTTTGGAGGATTGTATGGACAAAGGCAAATTGCGCGCTTATGCCAAGCTCATCGCGCGCATGGGCGTGAACGTTCAGCCGGGGCAGGAGGTTGTCATCCGCTCCGAGCCGGAACAGCTCGAATTTTTGGAAATGCTCATCGACGAGTGTTATCTCGCCGGGGCGGGCAAGGTCAGCGTTGAGTGGCGCTTTGCCGCGGCTCAGCGCCTTGACATCAAGTATCAAACCGACGCGACCCTCGGCCGTGTCGAGCCTTGGGAGGAGCAGCGCCTCAAACAGCGCGTGGACAAGCTCCCCGCGAATATTTATCTCGATTCCGACGACCCCGACGGCCTTGCCGGCGTGGATCAGGACAAGTGGGCGCGTGCCCAGCAAAGCCGCTTCAAGGTCACAAAGCCCTACCGCGACGCCATGGAGAACAAATACCAGTGGTGCGTTGCGGCCGTTCCCGGCACGATGTGGGCGAAAAAGGTCTTCCCCGACCTTGCCGAGGATGAGGCCGTTGAAAAGCTGTGGGAGGCCATACTCAAGTGCTCGCGCGCCGATGGGGATGACCCCATGGCCGCCTGGCGTGAGCACAACCGAAATCTCCGCCGCCGCTGTGATTGGCTCAACTCCCTTTCACTGCGCCGCTTGGTTTATCGCAGTGAAAGCACCGGCACAAACCTCACCGTCGGCCTCATTGACAAAATGCTTTTCATGGGCGGGGACGAGGCGCTTCTCAACACGCCCGTGTGCTTCAATGCGAATATCCCGTCCGAAGAGGTTTTCACCACGCCCATGCGCGGCGAGGTGGAGGGGCTTGCCGTGGCGACAAGGCCGCTTTCTTATCGCGGCAGCCTCATTGAAAACTTCTCTGTCCGCTTTGAAAACGGCCGCGCGGTCGAGGTTCACGCGGAGAAAAATCAAAAGGCGCTTGAGCTCATGGTCGCCATGGACGACGGCGCGGCCATGCTGGGCGAGTGCGCCCTCGTGCCGTACAACAGCCCCATTCGCGAAAGCGGCATACTCTTTTATTCCACCCTTTTCGACGAAAACGCATCTTGCCATCTCGCACTGGGCGAGGGGTATTCAAGCTGCCTGAAAGACTTTGAAAAATACACGCCCGATGAGGCGCGCGCCGTCGGCGTGAACGAGTCTATGATTCACGAGGACTTCATGATCGGCGCGCCCGACCTCAACATCACCGGCATCACCGCCGACGGGCGCGAAGTGCCCATCTTCGTCAACGGCGACTGGGCGGACGCATAAGCAGACAGATGCAAAAGATACGCGCGGCTCAGCCGCGCCGTCAGGGGGATAAGCTTATGAAGCAGGATACGAAAAAACGAGTCAAGTTTTTCGTGGATAAAAACAGCGCGCTTGTGCATGCCTCGATTATATTCATGGCGCTCTCGGCGGTGTTCCGCCTCGCCGGGTGCTGGGGCATGCTGGGGGACAGCTTTTTCGCCGCCACGCAGCTCGCCCTGCCCCTTATTTGCAATCTGCTGTTCATCGTGTGCATTTTGCTCTTCGGCTCGCGCGCCTTTTGGACGACGTCCGTGCCCGTGATTCTCGGCGTGGTGTTTTTCATCATCAAGTCCTTCACGTTCACAAGCGTCTTGCACACGGTGCTGTGCATTCTGCTTTATGTGCTCGTGGCCGTGCTGTATACCGCCACGGTGTTCGGCGTCGTGCCGACGAAGTGGCTGCTCGTGCCGCTGTTCGGCCTGCCGTTTATCTATCACATCGCGGTTGAGGATCTCGCCGCACTGCGCGATGCAAGTGTCACCGTGGCCTCCGCCTTGCAGGAGATTTCGGTGCTTTTCATCATGCTCGCCCTGCTCCTTGCCGCGCTTGCCATGAAAAAGCACCGCAACATCGAAGAGCTTGACCTGCCCAAAATGCGCGCCCCCAAGGTCATCCCACCGACCAAAAAGCCCGACGCGGCCGCCGCCCCCGCCGTCACGGCGGCGGATAACGCACCGAGTGCGACATCCGCCCCCGCCGCCCCCGCCGAAAAAGCGAAAACGGAACAATCCGGAGATAATATATGAGCCAACAGGAAAGAAAACCAAGCGGCGCCACCGGCAGAACGGGCGCTTATGCCGCCCGGACCGGGCGTCATGACGCCGCCGTGACCGCGCCGAGCGAAGACACCGCGCGCCGCCGCGCCGCCATGGGCGGCACGGCCGCTATGCCGCGCCAAGGCCGCCGCGCCGATGACGACGCGCGCGAGTACAGCGCCGAGGTCGCCGCCATGCTGGAGCGGCGCGCCGCCAAAAAGCGCACGGTGTACATAGTGTTCACGGCGCTTTCCGCCGTGTTCATCATTCTGCTCGCCGTCGTGCTCAGAAGCGTGTCGGACAACAAGTCCTTCAACAATTACATGGAGCAGGCGCGCACCAGCTATTACGCCAACGATTTTGACAGCGCCCTCACCATGCTCAGGAAGGCCGCCGCCATCGAGACCACCAATGAGTGCATGGCCATGACGGCTCAGTGCTATGAATCGCAGGGCAATTATGACAAGGCGCTTGAAACCCTGCGCAAGATGGACACCTCGGATGAGCAGGTCGCCGCGTGGATAGACGAGCTTGAAGCGCGCCGCGCGGTCATCCGCGAGTCGAACCTCGTCACCGTGGCCGGCAAGCAGTATAAAAGCGACACCACCGGCCTCGCGCTTGACAGTATGGGCTTGGGCAACAGCGTCATGGACGAGGTTTTGCAGCTTTACGCGCTCAACAACCTCTCCCTTGCCGACAACAGCATCAGCGACATTTCAAATCTTGCCCGGCTCGGCGGTCTCACCACGCTCAATCTCAGCGGCAATTTGATAATCGACCTCTCCCCGCTGGCGGAGTTGACCGGCCTGCGCACGCTGTATCTTGACGACAACCCCGTCGCCGACCTCACCCCGCTCACCAAGCTCACCAATCTCACCACGCTCAGCATCAAGGGCATCTCCATCTCCGAGACCCAGCGCGAGCGCCTTGCCGAGGCCTTGCCCAACTGCGCCATCCACAGCGAGGCCACCGCCGAGGAGGAGTTTCAGGACATCAGCTTCGGCGGCGTCACGTTCAAAACCGACGTCACCGAGCTTGATTTGAGCGGCATGGGGCTTCAAAATATCTCCGCCCTTTCAAACTGCAAGAATCTGCAAAAGCTCAATCTCAGCGGCAATACGATATCCGATTTAAGCCCCCTCATGGATATCCCGACCCTTCAATGGCTGGACGTGTCGAACAACTATGTCACCGACCTCCGCCCGCTCATGGGCATCACCAGCCTGCGCTTTCTCAATGTCTCCGGCAACTATTTTTCCTCCACCGTCCCCCTCGGCAACATGACCGGGCTGACGGAGCTGCATCTTTCCGACACCACCGTCAGCGACTTTTCCGGCCTTAAAAAGCTGAAAAGTCTGCAAATCCTCGGCATGAACAGCTGCGGGCTCAATAATGACGCGCTCATTCAGCTCGCCGGGCTGACGGGGCTGCGCTCGCTGCAAATCGAAAACAACGTCAACCTCACCGGCGAGGCTGTGGACGCGCTCAAGCTCAGTCTCCCCTCGTGCGAGGTCACGCACTCCAAGCTCACTTATCTTGTCGATATCGGCGGCTATTCCGTGGCAAATGACCTCACCGCCATTGACCTCAGCGGCCTCGGCATAAGCGACATTTCAAACTTCGGAAAGTTTACGAATCCCGAAACCGTCAATCTTTCCAACAACAACATTTCCAATCTCTATCCCCTGCAAGACGCGGCCAGTCGCATGCAAATCAAATCCCTCAATCTTTCCTGCAACTCCATCATGGACGCCACGCCCCTCAGTGTGCTCTACGGCCTTGAATCGCTCGACGTGTCGTACAATATGATATCCTCCGAGCTTCCCTTCATGGGGCTTGCGAATCTGCGCACTCTCAATCTCACAGGCACAATGCTCAACGCCCAGCAGGTCGCCGCCCTGCGCCAAACCCTCACCGGCTGCAACGTCATCTCCGACGTCGACACCGCCCTCGTCTGGTAACGGCGAAATAATCAGAACGGAGAAACCGAAATGAAAAAGCAAAAACTCACCCCTTCCAACATCCTCTTGGGACTTGTCTTCGCATTCATTTTCCTGCTGATGCTCTTTTGCAATATGAAGTCTCCCATGCTGTGTGACGATTATCGTTACTGCTTCAGCTTTGTCGACTGGTCGCGCATTGAAAGCGTGTGGCAGATATTCCCGTCAATGGTCGCACACAGAGAGGAGATGAACGGGCGTGTTGTCTCTCATTTTCTGCTTCAGCTTTTCCTCATGCTCCCCTCAATTTTGTTTAAGCTTGTAAACTCCGCATTTTTTGTCGCAATGCTCGCGATGGTTTGCAAGCTGGCCTTCTTGAATAAAGACCGCCCCGCGTGGCTCAAGCCCGTCACCGTCTGTGCGGCGTTTGCCACAGTGTGGGTTTACGTGCCGGCGTTCGGCACCGTGTTCTTGTGGGAGGCCGGTTCCGTCAACTATCTCTGGGCGACGGTCATTGTCCTTGTGTATGTTTATATATGCTTCAAGAGCTTTTGCACCGGCCGTGAGCCGGAAAGCATTGCCGCGAAGGCTGCATTTTTGGTTTTCAGCCTCATCGCCGGGGCTTACAGCGAAACCTCTGCCATAACCACGATAGGCACGGTTGTTTTGTTCTCCGTTCTGACGTGTTTCTTCAAAAAACATAAGCCCAGCAAGCTGATGATAGCCTCTTTCGTGCTTGCACTTGCCGGGTTTGCTTTTCTCCTCACCGCACCCGGAGAGAGCGTGAAAATCGAGAAAAGCTTAAACGCGGAGTATCTGCTCAAAAACCTCAATTCCATATTGTATGTCTGCAAAACCTTTTGGCCGGTTATTGCCGTGACGGATATTCTCTTTGTCGTTGCCGTTTGCGCAAAGGCGGATAAGAACACCTTGCTTGCGGCTGCGGCTTTGGTGCTCGTCGCTATGGCAAATATGGCCTCTGCGCTTATTGCTTACTATGTCCCCGAAAGGATATTCGTGATTCCGGTTGTCCTCCTTGTCGTGGCTTCTGCCATGCTGGCGGTCGAGCTGTTCGGCAAAAATACGGCGTTGTCCATGGTCGTGCACACCTTGCCCATACTCATTGCCCCACTGTTTGTGGTTTTGGGTGTAATCGACATAATGTATGCGGATTATCAGATCACACTCAACGAGCAAACTATGATTTCCGATGCCGCCGCCGGAAAAGACACCTCATATATAGATGTCATTGACGCCGGTTCAAAGTATCCGGCTCTCTATAACGGAATATACATTTCCGAAGACCCCGAAACCTGGCCCAACGACAGCATGGCCAAATACTACGGCATAGACCAAATAATCGGCGTGAAGCAATAAATACATTACAGCCGGTATAAAAGCAAACTAATCACATATATACGGAGAAGAACAAAATGAATAAAAGCAGACTGTCTGCCGATTCAAAAACCGCAAGAATCATTCCGCTGATTGCTTTCGGTTGTATATTCCTGCTGATGCTCTATTGCAACATCAAGACCCCCATGCTTTTTGACGATTACGGATATTGCTTCAGCTTTGCCGACGGGGCGCGAATAGAAAGCGTTTCGCAGATATTTCCGTCAATGGCGGCGCATCGCCTGACCATGAATGGGCGGGTTATATCCCACTTTTTGCTCCAGCTTTTCCTTATGCTCCCGACGATGGTTTTCAAGGTGCTCAATTCCTTGATGTTTGTTGCTATGCTTGCAATTATATATAAGCTTGCATTTTTGAAAAAAGAGCGCCCTGTTTGGTTCAATACTTTGGCTGTCTGCGCTGTGTTCGCGACAATATGGGTGTTTCAGCCCGTGTTCGGAGACGCGTTTCTCTGGAAAGCCGGGTCTGTAAACTATCTGTGGACGGCTGTCATTTCCCTCTTGTATACGTACTTTTGCGTGTCCGGCTTTTGCACCGGGCGTGAGCCGCGCGGCGTTGTCGCCGTAACCGCATTTCTGCTTTTGAGCCTCGTTGCCGGGGCTTACAGCGAAACCTGCGCAATAACCACGATAGCCGCTTCTTTTCTCTTTGCGGCGCAAGCGTACTTTGTCAAAAAGCGTAAACCGAGCAAGCTGATGCTCGCGTCTTTTGCTCTTTTGCTCGTCGGCTTTGCATTTTTGCTTTTCGCACCGGCGGAAGGGGCGAATAAGCTGACCGGGAGCTTGGACGCTGTGTATGTGCTGGACAATATAAAAACGATAGTGTATCTGTGCAAAAGCTTTTGGCATCTTATTGCCGCAACGGTTATTCTGCTGGTTGTTGCGATTTATGCAAAGGCCGATAAAGACACGCTTCATGTGGTCTTCACCCTTCTTATTATTGCTGTGACTATTATGCTGTCCCTGTCGGTTGCGTATTATGTGCCCGAAAGAGTTTTGACGATGCCGTCGCTTCTCCTTGTCACGGTGTGCGCCATATTGGTGGTTGAATTGTTCGGCAAAATCAGCGCCATATCCGTGATAGCGCAGATTCTGCCCATACTGGCCTCGTTCTATTTTCTCGCCTGGGGCGTGAGTGAAATTATTCAAATGGATTTCCAAGTCAGAATGAATGAGCAGATTATCATAGCCGACGTTGAGGCCGGAAACCCCGTCTCAAATGTGGAAATATTGAAAGGCTTGACAAAATATACTCCTCTCTATAATTCCGGTTATGTCAGCTCAAACCCCGATAACTGGGCGAACGCCAGCATGGCCAAATACTACGGCATAGACCAAATAATCGGCGTGAAGCACGAATAACGTTCTCTTTTCTTTACACTCATCAAAAACCCCGGCGGGATAAATCGCGCTTGCGCGATTTATCCCGCCTTATTTATACCCTGCCTCATTAAAAATGCTCTCCGGGAACTCAAACCGGAGAGCACAAGGGTGTGGGTAAGCTTCAAGCCGGAAGTGCTTGAGGCCAGAGGTGCATATCTGCTGACAAGGGCTTGCGCCCCTGTTAACCGATATCGAAGAGAGAAAAGAGAAAGGAGTGACATGCCGACAGACTCGAAAAAGCTTGTTAAAGTTTGCGCATTCGCCGCTTTTTCCAAATAATTTCTGTTCAACGGCGAAATCAGCGGTTATAATATGCTTGTCGAATTTCAAAGAACGAAAGCAATAAGTACGCTTTGCGAGGCTGTCTGAACTCATATTACAAGACGCGCCGCGCATTTTCAAGCGGAGTGTAACAATCCGCGCATTTCAATGTCAATTTTGCTTGGGTGGGGTAGAACATGGAAGAAATGTCGTTATTCAATTATGTTGTTACGGTGCTGCAATTCACTGTGATGTACTGCGCGTTTGACATTATGCTCAAGCGCCGGTGCAAGCTGTGGGTGGTCGCGGCGGCGGACTTCGCCGCGATAAACGCGATGTACTTTTTGCTGCTGCTGGCGTTCCCGCAGCGGCTGTCGTTTGCGCGTGTGCCGCTCGGCTTTGTGATTTTGGCCTTGCCGCTGCTGCTGTATGCCGACAAGTGGTATCACAAGCTCCTTGCATTCGGCGCAGCGGAAAGCGTCCTCGTGCTCAGCGAGCTCATCACGGCGCTTTTTGACAAATACAGCATCCTCATCTTCACCACCGGCAACGAAAGCCTCGCCCTCGCCCAGCGCATCGGGCAATACGCGCTGTACATATTTATATACACGGTGCTGATGCTCATTTTGTGCGCGCTCGTCCTGCGGCACAGGAAGGCGAGCAGCGGCGCGCTGAGCGTTTTTGAAATCATTGTGGGGGCGCTGTTCTTCTTTTGCCAGTGTGTGCTGCTTTTGGGCTGGGCTACCCTCGCGTCGTACAGCACCGGTCTCCGCCAAGACACCGCGATCACCGTGGTTTTGTTCGTGTTTTTGATATCTGATGTGAGCGTGTTTGCGCTGATGCGCCGCGTGGCGAACCGCTGGGTGCTCATTGCCGAAAACGAGAGCATCCGCCGCCAAATGAGCGCGCAGAGCAATTATTATGAGCTGTTCCTCGCCCAGTCGGACGCGATACGCCGCATGCGCCACGACATCGCAAACCATCTTTTCACGATAAACGCCATGCTGTCAAACGGCGAGGCGGACGAGGCAAAGGAGTATTCGCGCGAGCTTCAGTCCGACGGGCTGTGCAAGCCCTCATTGGGGCTGTGCCAGAACAGCACGGCGGACGTGTTCCTCTCCGCGCGCTTTGCCCAACTTGAGGCCGAGGGCATACGCGTGGACGCATCGATAGCGCTCCCGGCGGAGCTTGGCATATCCGCCGTCGACCTCATAAGCGCGCTGGGCAACCTCTTGGACAATGCCGAGGAGGCACTGCGCGGCGTGGAGGACAAACGTGTTGCGCTCAATGCGCGCATGCAGGGGACGTACCTTGTCATTGACACGCAAAACCCCTGCGCCGCAACGCAAAATGCCCGCGCCGCCGCGCGGCGCATTCCGGAGCTTGAACGCGGCGTGGGCTTTCACATCATGAACCGCCTGGCCGAAAAATACGACGGTCGGTTCAAATACGCAATCGAGGATGACACTTTCCAAGCCTCGCTGGTGCTGAAAACGGAGGGCGCAAATGCTTGACATCGTGATATGCGACGACGACGCCGTTCAGGCCAAGTACACCGCGCGCATCGTCAACCGCGCCCTCGGCGGCATGCCGCACGACACCGAGATTTTCTCCTCGCCTCAGCGGCTTTTGGACAAAGTCACCGCCGGGCGCTACTCGCCCGATATCGCCGTGCTGGACATCGCCATGGACGAGCTTGACGGCATCGGCCTTGCCGAGCGGCTCAACGCGCTTGCGCCGCGCTGCCGGATAATCTTTCTGACCGGCTATTTGGACTACGCCACCGACGTTTACACCGCCGAGCACAGCTATTTCATCCTCAAAACCGAGCTTGAAACGCGCATCGGCGCGGCGCTTGAAAAGGCGCTGGCCTCGCTCAATCTCGGCGAAAGCCGCCTACCCAGCCTCGTGATTAAAATACGCGGCGCGGCCACGCCCGTGAGCGTCGCCACGGTCGAGTATATCGAGCGCGTCGGCCGCCGCACGCGCGTGAAAACCCAACAGGGCGAGTATATGACCGCGCAGCCGGTCACCGAGCTTGTCACCGACGAGCTGGCCGGGCACTTCATCCACTGCCATCAAAGCTTTTGGGTGCGCCCGGAGGCTGTACATAGCATGGAGAGCAACGAGTTTCTCATGAAAAGCGGCGACGCCGTCCCCATCAGCCGTTCCGCGAAAAAAGAGGTGAGAGAGGCGTTTTTCGCCTATCTCACCCGCTGATATTCCCGCCGCGACCGTGCGCCCACGCGCCGGCCGCGGCGACTATTTTTGTCATTTCTCACGAAAATCATGGGCAAAGTCTGTATGATATGCTAAAATGTGCAATGTTCACAAAAAGCACTTCATTTTGCGGCACACTTATGCTATAATAACCATGAAGCGAGGGGCGGACAAGCCCCGCGCCGACAAGATGACCGGCATAAGAAAGGAGTTGGCAGTATGAAGTTCACTTTCACCGAAAAGAAGATGGATTCCTCCGAGGATTTGCGGGCCTATGCGATTCGCAAAATCTCCAAGCTCGACCGCTTTTTCAAAACCGAGGCTGAGGCGTTTGTCACGTTCAGCATCAGCCGCGGCCGTTTCCTCGCGGAGATCACCATCCACAACAACGGCCTTTATTACAGGGCCAGCGAGCTGACGAACGACATGTACGCCTCTGTGGACTCCGGCGTGGCCGCGATTGAGCGCCAGATCCGCAGAAACAAGACCCGCCTTGAAAAGCGCTTGCGCGAGGGGGCTTTGGAGCGTGACGCCGTGCCTGCGTATGCCCCTGCGGAGGACGAGGAGGAAGAGTTCAAAATCGTTCGCTCCAAGCGTTTCTCTATCAAGCCCATGTCCGCCGAGGAGGCCATTTTGCAGATGGAGCTGCTGGGTCACGAATTCTTTGTGTTCAAAAACATGGACGCGGACGACGCGATCTCCGTGGTCTATAAGCGCAAACAGGGCGGCTACGGCCTCATCTGCGACGACGGCGCCGACGAATAAGCCGTTGCCTCTGCGCTCTTGAATCATATACACATTCCCGGCCGGAGCATCCGGCCGGGAATTTTTGCGCGCGGCGTTGCACATTGCGGGAAAATGATATATAATCAACCCAATCAATATAATTACGCTATTTACGGAGATTGAAATGGACGAAAAAACGACCGGCACACTTTACATCGTGGCCACTCCCATCGGCAACTCGCAGGACATGTCACCCCGCGGCAAAAAAATCCTCTCCGAGGTGGACATCATCGCCGCCGAGGACACGCGCCGCTCGATGGTGCTGATGAACAAGCTGGAGATTCGCAACAAGCTCGCCTCGAACCACAAATTCAACGAGTACGGCAAGGCCAAGTATTTCATCAACGAAATGCTCGCGGGCAAGTCCGTCGCGGTCATCACCGACGCGGGCACCCCCTGCATCTCCGACCCCGGCAACGAGCTCATCAAGGCCGCAGTTGAGGCCGGGATACGCATTGTGGGCGTTCCGGGCTGCTGCGCGGCGGTGACGGCGCTGTCGGTTTCCGGCTTTGACCTTTCAAGCTTCACGTTCTTCGGCTTTTTCCCGCGCGAAAACGTTGAGCGCCGCCGCCTGCTTGAAAAGCTTCGCCACGGCGACACGCGCACCTTCGCCCTCTACGAATCACCCAAGCGGATTATGGAGCTTGTGGACTTTTTCATTGAGGCGGAGGCCAAATGCCGTATGTGCCTTTGCAATGACCTGACAAAGCTGCACGAAATGCACTTTCGCGGCATACCCGCCGAGGTCAAGCAGCAGCTTTTGGCCAAGGGCAGCTATGATAAGGGTGAGTACGCCGTCGTTGTCGAGATTGATGAGGACTACGTTTTCAACAAGGTCGAGCACACTGTGTCCGCCGAGGCCATGCTGGTTGACGCCATGGTCGCCGGGGACATTACGCCCAAGGAGGCCGTCGCGGCGGTGCTCGCGGACGAGAATAACTCCTACAGCAAAAATGAGCTGAAGGCCGCCGCCCTGCGCCTCAAGCGCATGTTCGGCGAATGAGGGTGCGCGATGGAAAGTTCAAGACTCTGCGCCGATTTTGCCTCGGCACTGCCGACGCTGAGCAAGGCCGTGCTCAGCCAGCCGACGAGCGCGCTTGACCCCGCCAAGGTCATCATCCGCCCCGTCGACCTTCGCGGCGAGCGCCTTTGGCAGGTGGAAAGCTTTCGCGACAATAAGGCGTTTCACAAAAACCTCACCGCCGACGCGCTCATGCGCCACTTCGCCGATGAGCTTGACGGGCGCTATCGCCAGGTGCTCATCCTCTCCGACGCCGTTTCCGCGCAGTATTCGCTGAAAACCAATGGCGCATACAAGCGCAAAGCGCTCGCCGCCGTGCCCCGCCCCGGCGGGGAAGAGAGCCGCGCACACAACCGCGGCAAAAGCTACATTCTCGCCGAGGGCGAGAATATCCCCGCGCTGGTGGATTTGGGCGTGTTCACGGCGGATTTTCGCGTCGTTCACTCGAAATATGACAAGTACAAGCAGATAAACCGTTTCGTCGAGCTGGTGGACGACGAATTTGCCAAAAGCGACAAAAAGGACATAACCATCCTCGATTTCGGCTGTGGAAAGTCGTATTTGACATTTATTTTGTATTATTATTTCACCGTCAAGCGCGGCATGAACGCCAAAATCATCGGCTATGACCTCAAAGAGGACGTGGTCGAGCACTGCAACGCCGTCGCCGCGAAGTACGGATATGATAATCTCCGCTTCGTGCATGCCGACGTGACGCGCGACGTGCTGTACGACGAGCCGATTGACATGGTCGTCACGCTCCACGCCTGCGACACCGCCACGGATTACGCGCTCAATTACGCGCTTTCCCGCCGCGCAAAGTACATTTTCTCCGTCCCATGCTGCCAGCACGAGATAAACAAATCCGTCAAAAAGGGCGGCGAGCTGGACATTCTTTTCACCCACGGCCTGATTAAAGAGCGCGCTTGCGCGCTCCTCACCGACGCCATCCGCGCCGACGTCCTCGCCGACTTGGGGTACAATGTCGACGTCATTGAGTTCGTCGACTTTGAGCACTCGCCGAAAAACCTGATGCTGCGCGCGGTGTACGCCGCCAAGCGCCCCGCCGGCCGCATAGAGCGCGCCCGTGCCCTCGCCGCGCAGTACGGCTTCAAGCAGACGCTGTTGGAGCTGGTGAGGGAGTAAAGGTTAATGCAAAAGACA
>CAZXVA010000009.1:0-36703 GCA_964644305.1 uncultured Oscillospiraceae bacterium | reverse complement strand
GCCGCTGACGCGACGGCGGCTTTTGCCGCCTAGTCCCTTTAGGGAATAGAGTCACTCCGTGCCGCCTTTCGGCGGCACGAATGACTCCATCAGTCGCCGCTGTGCGGCGACAGCTTCCTCTGAGAGGAAGCCTTTGGAGCGTGGGTTTTCGCTTGGTGGTCTATTATACACCGCATGTATTCACGGTGCATACCGGCGGGAGGCAGGTTGCCTCCCCTACAAATGAATTTTAGATAGAAGTTCTGCTTTTACCGCGATTATAATCCGAAACGCGCACATTCCCCGATCAGAAGTGCGGAATTCCGTTCACATCTTGGCTCCCCTTGCGCATCAAGGGGAGCTGTCGCCGCTTGCGGCGACTGAGGGGATCGCCCGTGCCGCCTTTCGGCGGCGCGGTCTGCCTTCGCCGACGCACTCCGTTTAACTCCAATCTCAATTAGAACACCCGGCCGCCCCCACACGCCAAAGGCTTCCCCACCGGGGAAGCTCTCGCCGCAAGGCGACTGAAGGATTGTTACCGCACCAATGGATTCTGCCAATGTTGCGTCAGAATCGCTTCGCGTCCAATCCCTTCGTCACGGCGTTCCTGTGCACGGCCTCCATCAGCTCGCCGAGCTTGTCCTGCCCCCCCGGCGCGTCGTCTCCGGCGAGCACCCGGCCACAAAAGGCATGAAAAAGTTCAGCTGTGCTCTTATCAGCTTTGCGGAAAGACCCATGTTTTTCAGCCTCGTTGTTTAAGTATAAAGTATATTATACAGCAAATTCTTAAAGGAATATTAGTAGAAAACACGCAATTTCGGCGGGTTTACTCGCCGCGCAGCTTTTTGCGCGTTGCGCGGAAGCGTTCGGGCAGCTCGTCGAGCGTCATCGCTCGCGGCACGTCCGTCGTCCCGGCGCTCTTGGCCGTTTCGTAGTACCAGCGCTTGAAATCCAGCGTTTCCAGCGTCTCCTGAAGCTCGTTAAGCCTCTCGCGCACGGCCTCCTGCTGCTTTATGATAAGCTCCAGCCGCGCGTCTATCGTCGCGTCGCCCTCAATCGCCATCAGTATAAACCCGCGAATATCCTTGAGCGGCATGCCCGTTTTTTTCAGGCATTCTATGATTTTCAGCCATTCATAGTCGCGTTCCTTGAACATGCGCATCCCGCCCGACGAGCGTTCCACAAACGGCAAAAGCCCCTCTTGGTCGTAATATCTCAGCGTCGACGCGCTCACGCCCATGCGCTTGGCCATCTCTCCCACGGTGTACAGCATTTTGACCCCTCACTAAAAAATATCACTCAAGGCTCTTGACTTAAAGTCTGCTTTAAGTTTTATAATCTCCTTGAACATTGATATCATACCATATCAGTGACGACAACGCAAGAAAAGGGGTTACGCAATGAATTATGTGACGCTTTATAACGGCGTGAAAATGCCGCAATTGGGCTACGGCGTGTATCAAATACCCAAGGCCGAGTGTGAGCGCTGTGTTCTCGACGCGCTTGATGTCGGCTATCGCCTCATCGACACGGCGCAGTCGTATTTCAACGAGGAAGAGGTCGGCAGTGCGATCGCGAAAAGCGGCGTCGCGCGCGAGGACGTGTTTCTCACCACCAAGGTGTGGTTGGAGCATTACGGCTATGACGCCGCGCGCGCCTCGGTGCTGGAGTCCATGCGCAAGCTGCAAACGGATTATCTTGACCTTTGCCTCCTGCACCAGCCGTTTAATGATGTTTACGGGGCGTATCGCGCCCTTGAGGATTTGTACGGCGAGGGCAAGCTCCGCGCCATCGGCGTGGCGAATTTTTACCCCGACCGCATGGTGGATCTTGCGTCCTTCGCGCGCATAAAGCCCATGGTCAATCAGGTCGAGTGCCACCCGCACAATCAGCAGCAGACCGCCAAGCCCTGGCACGAAAAATACGCCGTTCAGACCGAGGCGTGGGCGCCCTTGGCCGAGGGGCGCGGGGACATGTTCAATCTCCCCGAACTTCAGACCATCGGCGAAAAGCACGGCAAAACCACCGCGCAGGTCATACTCCGCTGGCATATGCAGCGCGGCGTTGTCGCCATCCCCAAGACCACCCATCGCGAGCGCATGGTCGAAAACTTCAACGTCTTTGATTTTGCCCTCACCGACGCCGACATGGCCGCTATCGCCGCGCTCGACAAGGGCGAAAGCTCGTTCTTCTCCCACACCGAGCCGGGCATGGTCGAGTGGTTTGTCAAAATGGTCGAGGAGCGCAAAAAGAACAACGACTGCACCAAAGAGAAGAAAAGCTGGTAAATTGCCCCCGTTTGAATTACAATCAGCGTGTTAATCCCGCACTCGCCCCGTGAAACTCAAAAAGTGATGAAGTATAATAAGAAGTATAATAATAAAAAGGACAAGGAGAAATGAAAATGAGAAAAGATTTCGGAGCAAAGCCCTATATTTATCCCCAGCCCGTGTTCGTCCTGGGCACTTATAATGCCGACGGCACGCCCAACGCCATGGTCGCCGCGTGGGGCGGCATCAGCGAGGCCACGGAACTTTCCATGTGCATCAGCGCCGGGCACAAAACCGTCAAAAACGTCCTCGAAACCAAGGCCTTCACCGTCAGCATGGCGACGCAGGATAAGCTCGTCGAGTGCGATTATCTCGGCCTTGTCTCCGGCAGTGATGAGCCGAACAAGCTCGCCAAGGCCGGCCTCCACGCCGAAAAAAGCGCGAATGTCAACGCCCCCGTCATCACCGAGCTGCCCCTCACCGTCGAGTGCCGCCTCATCAGCTATGACAAGGACACCTGCCGCCTTGTCGGCGAAATCGTCAACGTCTCCGCCGACGAAAGCATCCTCACCGACGGCAATATTGACCCCGCAAAGCTCCGCCCCATCACCTATGACGGCGTCGCCTACGGCTATTATGTCCTCGGCGAGCGCGTCGGCAATGCGTTCTCCGACGGAAATGTGCTGAAATAATATATTCCTAATTCCTAACGCCAAAAGGCCGCATTGGTTGCCCGATGCGGCCTTTTGCTGTGTACGAAATATAGCCTTTTTCCCACCATCACCTGCCGCCAAATTGACCGCGATGGGCGTTGTTTCACCCCACACCACCCCGTTCTTCAATCAATAACTAATACTTATCGAGCTATACATAACACTATATTTGGCTGCATTAGTTTTGAACATTTCCCAAAATGGGGCGGGTGAGATATAATAAACGCATATTTTATGCATAAAAGATGAATAATCGGCGAATATGACGAACGGCGGGGGAGTGCCCCGCTTGCGATAAATTGCGATAAAACCGATAACTGCAAGGAGGCAAACTATGGACTATCAGCCCGCTGAAAACCGTTATGAGCAGATTCCCTACCGCCGCTGTGGCAGAAGCGGAATTCTCCTGCCCTCGCTTTCCCTCGGCCTTTGGCACAACTTCGGAAATATAACGCCCTTCGGCACACAGCAGAGCATTCTGCGCCAGGCGTTTGACCTTGGCATCACGCACTTCGACCTTGCCAACAACTACGGCCCTCCCTACGGCGAGGCCGAGCGCAACTTCGGCATCCACTACGACCGCGATTGGCACACCCATCGCGACGAGCTGATAATCTCCACCAAGGCCGGATATGACATGTGGCCCGGCCCTTACGGCGACCACGGCAGCAAGAAATACCTCATCGCCAGCCTCGACCAATCCCTCAAGCGCATGCACCTTGACTATGTCGACATCTTCTACCACCACCGCCCCGACCCGGACACCCCCATCGAGGAGACCATGGGCGCGCTCGACCAAATCGTGCGCAGCGGCAAAGCGCTCTACGTCGGCATCTCCAACTACTATAACGCCGAGCAGGCGCGCACGGCGATAAAGACCCTGCGCGAGATGGGCACACCCATGCTCATCCACCAGCCCAGATATTCCATGATGAGCCGCACCCCCGAAAAAGAGGGGCTGTTCGATGTGCTGAGAGAAGAGGGCGTCGGCTGCATCGCGTTTGCCCCCATGGCAAGCGGCATACTCACCGGCAAATACCTCAACGGCATCCCCGCCGACTCCCGCGCCGCGCACGACCCGCGTTATCTCAAATCCACCGACATCACCGAGGAAAAGGTGGAGAAAGTCCGCAAGCTCAACGAAATTGCCCAGCGCCGCGGTCAGTCCATGGCGCAGTTGGCGCTGCAGTGGGTGCTGCGTGACCCGGTCGTCACCACCGCGCTCATCGGCGCAAGCCGCCCGGAGCAGATTGCAGAGAACGTCCGCACCTTTGACTGCGCGCCTCTCTCTGCCGAGGAGCTTGCCGAGATCGAGGTCATCTTGGGCTGAGACGAAGCCCCGTTTCACAGGCGATACCCGGCACTGCCGGATAAGCATATTCTATATCTTTTTTAGGAGGAAGAATCATGAAAAAGCTGATTTCCCTGCTGCTGGTTCTGACCATGGCACTCGCTCTGGTCGCCTGCGGCACCAGCGCACCTGCTGCCGAAGCCCCCGCTGCCGAAGCTCCCGCCGAGGCACCTGCCGCTGAAGCACCCGCTGCTGTCCCCAACGCTGAAAAGCCCGTTACTTGGTTCAACCGTCAGCCCTCCAACAGCCAGACCGGCGAGTTGGATATGGACGCTCTGACCTGGAACGATGACACCTACTATGTTGGCTTCGATGCCATCCAGGGTGCTGTCCTTCAGGGCGAGATGATCGTCAGCTATCTCCAGGCTCACGGTGCTGAGCTTGACCGCAACGGCGACGGCATCATCGGCTACGTCCTGTGCATCGGCGACGTCGGCCACAACGACTCCATCGCCCGTACCCGCGGCGCTCGTCTCGCACTCGGCACTGCCGTTCCCGACAGCGCTCAGGGCAAGACCGAGGTTGGCGACATCAACGATGTTGACCCCACCCCCATCGGCACTAACACCGACGGCTCCGCCTCCAACGTCAAGGACGGCGCCATCACCATCGACGGCACTGAGTTCGTCGTCCGCGAGCTTGCTTCTCAGGAAATGAAGAACAACTCCGGCGCGACCTGGGATGCTCCCACCGCCGGCAACGCCATCAACACCTGGAGCGCCGCATTCGGCGATCAGATTGATGTCGTCGTCTCCAACAACGACGGTATGGGCATGGCCGTGTTCAATGCATGGAGCAAGGAAGAGGGCGTCCCCACCTTCGGTTATGACGCCAACAGCGACGCCGTCGCCGCCATCGCCGACGGTTACTGCGGCACCATCTCCCAGAACGCCGACGTTCAGGCTTACCTCACTCTCCGCACCATGCGTAACGCTCTTGACGGCGTGGACATCATGACCGGTATCAGCAAGGCTGACGCTGCCGGCAACGTCCTTTCCGAGGATCTCTTCTACTACGATGAGGCCACCCGTTGCTTCTACGCTCTCAACGCGGCAGTCACCGCCGAGAACTATGAGAACTTCCTCGATGCCACCGCTCCCAATGCTGCATTCAGCAACCAGATGTCCGAGAGCGATGCACCTGTGAAGAAGGTTTGGCTTGACATCTTCAACTCCACCGATAACTTCCTCAACGCCACCTACCTGCCCCAGCTCGAGAACTACGACGGCATCCTTAACCTCGATGTCGAGTACGTCAAGGGCGACGGCCAGACCGAGGGCAACATCATCGACCGTCTTGCCAACCCCGATGCTTACGAAGGCTTCTGCATCAACATGGTTAAGACCGACAACGGTGCTGCTTACATGAGCAAGCTCTCTTAAGGTTTAATTCAGCATAACCCAATCTTTTAACTGAGAAGACGGGTCATCGGAAGGTCTTCTTCCGATGACCCTTTTCTTTAATAGTAAGAAAATAATCGGAAGCCGCTGATATGTAGGTTGGCTTCCCGTGGCATATATAAAACACCTTTGAGAGCGGCGCTCTCACAACAGTAAATGCGCATGCAAAAGGCAGGGATGATAGAAAAAATGTCCGAGCAAAATGCGAAAAATATACTCTCCATCCGGGGTATGTGCAAATCCTTCGGCCGAAACCGAGTTTTGGATCACATTGACCTGGACGTGAAGCAGGGCAGCATCATGGGGCTCATGGGCGAAAACGGCGCCGGTAAGTCCACCATGATGAAATGCCTTTTCGGCACGTATCAAAAAGACGAGGGCACAATCCTTCTTGACGGGAAAGAAGTCAACTTCAGCGGCCCGAAAGAAGCCCTCGAAAACGGCGTTGCCATGGTGCATCAGGAGCTGAACCAGTGTCTTGAAAGAAACGTCCTCGATAACCTCTATCTCGGCCGTTTCCCGGTCAACTCCTTCGGCAAGGTTGACGAAAACCGGATGAAAACCGAGGCTACGGAGCTTTTCCGCAAGCTGAACATGACGATCAACCTCTCCGCGCCCATGAAGACAATGTCCGTCTCCACGCGCCAAATGGTCGAAATCGCCAAGGCGATTTCGTATAACGCCAAGCTCATCGTTCTCGACGAGCCGACGTCCTCCCTCACCGTCAGAGAGGTCGACAAGCTTTTTGAAATGATGCGCAACCTCAAAGAGCAGGGCATCTCGCTCATTTACATCTCTCACAAAATGGACGAGATTTTTGAAATATGCGATGAGGTCTCCGTCTTGCGAGACGGCAAAATGATCGTCACCGAGAAAACCGACGAAACCGATATGAACCGGCTCATCACCCACATGGTCGGCCGTCCCCTCGGCAACCGTTTCCCGAAGATTGACAACACCCCCGGCGACGTCGTTCTCTCGGTTCAGCATCTGTCCACCAAGTACGCGCCGAATTTGAAAGACATTTCCTTCGACGTGCGTGAGGGCGAGATTTTCGGCCTTTACGGGCTGGTCGGCGCGGGGCGCACCGAGCTGCTGGAGACGATGTTCGGCGTCCGCACGAGAGCGGCGGGTCGAGTTTACTATAAAAACAAGCTCATGAGCTTTGCCGACGCCAAGGACGCGATGAGTCACGGGTTTGCCATGATCACGGAAGAACGCAAGGCCACGGGTCTGTTCCTCGAGGGCGACCTGGTCTTCAACTCCACGATTTCAAACCTCCCGCATTATATGAGCGGCATCGCCCTTTCCAATGACAAAATGGTCAAAGCCACCGCCAACGAGATCAACATCATGCACACCAAGTGCATGGGGCCGCGAGATTCCATCACGGCGCTCTCCGGCGGAAACCAGCAAAAGGTCATCTTCGGCAAGTGGCTGGAAAGAGACCCGGAGGTCTTCCTCATGGACGAGCCGACCCGCGGCATTGACGTCGGCGCGAAGTATGAAATCTACGAGCTGATTGTCAAGATGGCCAAGCGCGGCAAGGCCATCATCGTGGTGTCCTCCGAGATGCCGGAAATCCTCGGCATCACCAACCGCATCGGCGTCATGTCCAACGGCCGCCTCGCCGGCATTGTCGACACCAAGGACGCCAACCAAGAGGAGCTACTCAGACTGAGTGCCAAATACCTTTGAGTGGAGGAGATGGAAAACATGGCCAATATAGACAAAATCCTCAGCTATGAGGAAGAGCAGAAACTACTTGAACCTATCGACAGCTATGTCGGCGCTATCCAGCAGCAGATTAACGCCCTGCGCGCCGACGGCACGGACAGGGTCATCGCCCTGACCAACCACATTGCCATCGTCAAGGAAAACGCGAACTACACCAAGGAAGAGAAAAAGAGCATCATCGCCGCCGACAAGGAAAAGCTCGCTGCGGCAAAGGCTGTTGAGGCGCAGAACAAGGCGCAGATAACCGCCCTTATAAATGATGCCATCAACTATCTTGACAAGAATTTCGACAGCGGTTATTATAATCCCGTTGTCGCCTCGTGCAAAGAGCAGAAGGCACAGGAAGAGGCGCGCTATGCCGCAGAGCTTGCCGAGCTGAAAGCCGCGCACGAGAAAGAGCTTGCCAAGCTCAGCGATCAAGGCGAGATTAAAGACGAGAAATACGTCTACAAAAACCGCCAGTTCGACGCCAAGCTCAAGCACGACTCCACCCTGCAGGAAATCAAAGACCGCACGCACAATGCCCACGCTTATCGCTATCACCTCATTGACCTCTTGCGCCTTTCCCACTTCACCCAGTCGGAAAAGCTCAAGCAGAGCGTTGAGAATTATAAATACACCTTCAACGCGCGTCAGTTTTTCCTCACCAACGGGCTTTATATCGTCATCGTGTGCGTGTTTGTGCTGCTGTGCATCCTCGCGCCCGTTGTCAAGGGCACGAACCTTTTGACGCTCAACAACATCCTCAACATACTTCAGGCGGCCTCGCCCCGTATGTTCCTCGCCTTGGGCGTCGGCGGGCTTATCCTTCTCGGCGGCACTGACCTTTCCGTCGGCCGTATGGTCGGCACGAGCATGGTGCTTTGCACGATGATCATGCACAAGGGCATCAACACCGGCGCAATCTTCGGGCACATTTTTGACTTCACCATGCTGCCCGTCGGTCTGCGCGTTGTGCTTGCGCTCGTTGCCTGCTGCATCGTCACCACCACCTTCTCCGCCATCGCGGGCTTCTTCACCGCGCGCTTCAAGATTCACCCCTTCATCTCCACCATGGCCAACATGCTCATCATGTTCGGTCTCATGACCTTTGCGACAAAGGGCGTGTCCTTCGGCGCGATTGAAGTTGCCATCCCCAAGATGATCATGCCGAAAATCGGCCGTTTCCCGACGATTATCCTCTGGGCAGTCGCGGCAATCGCGATAATGTACTTCGTCTGGAACAAAACCACACTCGGCAAGAACATGTACGCCGTCGGCGGCAACGCAGAAGCCGCGGCGGCCTCCGGTATCAACGTTTTCATGGTCACCATCACCGCTTTTGCCATCGCCGGTGTGCTTTACGGCTTCGGCGCGTGGCTTGAGTGCATCCGTATGGTCGGCTCCGGCTCCGCTTCTTACGGCCAGGGCTGGGAGACTGACGCCATCGCGGCCTGCGTCGTCGGCGGCATCTCCTTCAGCGGCGGCATAGGCAAAATCTCCGGCATCGTCGTCGGTGTGCTTATCTTCACCGCCCTGACCTACTCCCTCACCGTCCTCGGCGTTGACACCAACCTCCAGTTCGTCTTCTCCGGCATCATCATCCTCGCGGCTGTCACCATCGACTGCCTCAAGTACGTGCAGAAGAAGTAAAAAGCAATCACCAAGGCCTTTTTCGGCGAGAAAGAAACGCCGGTGCTATAGAGCAAAAACCAAAAAGGCGCGCCCTCGGCGCGCCTTTTTGTGAAGCAAGGAGAAAGTTATGAAGCAAGTGTATAGGTTTTCCGCCCCCGGCCGCACGGAGATCAGCGGCAATCAGGTTGACCATCAAAACGGCTGTGTGCTTGCCGGCGCTGTCAATTTGGAGACCGTGGCAGAGGTCACGCTCAACGATTCAAGCGTGGTTTGCGTCAACTCCGTGGGCTATGCGCCGGTGTTCGTTGACTTGGCTGATCTGAGTGTGCATGAGGATGAAAAGAACACCACCGCCGCTCTCGTTCGCGGCGTCGCGGCGGCCTTTGCCGCGCGCGGGGCGAAGCTTTGCGGCTTCGATGCTCGCGTTTGCTCCACCGTCCTCCCCGGCAGCGGCCTCAGCTCCTCCGCCGCCTTTGAGGTGCTCATCGGCACGATTTGCAATGAGCTTTTTTATGAAAAGCGCCTCACTCAAGTCGAAATCGCGCAGATTGGCCAGTGGGCGGAGAACGTGTATTTCGGCAAGCCCTGCGGCTTGATGGATCAGATGGCCTCCGCCGTCGGCGGCATGGTGTTCATCGACTTTGAAGACTCCGCCAGCCCCGTGGTCGAGCGGCTGGACTTTGACTTTTCCGCGGCGGGCCATGCTCTGTGCATCATCGACTCCGGCGCGGATCACGCCGACATGACGGGGGAGTACGCCGCCGTGCCCGGCGAGCTGAGAGCGCTCAGCGCCCTGTTCGGCAAGACTGTCCTGCGCGAAGTGCCGGAGAGCGAGTTCTTTGCCGCCCTGCCCGAAATCCGTCACAAAGTGCCCGACCGCGCCATTTTGCGCGCCGTGCATTTTTATCAGGAGAATAACCGCGTTCGCGCACAGGCCGCCGCACTGCGCAATAACGACTTTGACACTTTCCTCCGCCTCGTCAGCGAATCCGGGCGCAGCTCGTGGATGTACATGCAAAACGTCATCCCCGCCGGTGCTGTTGAGCATCAGGACATGGGCGTCGCCCTTGCTCTGTGCGACACGCTCCTCAAGGGTCGCGGTGCCTTCCGCGTCCACGGCGGCGGCTTTGCCGGGACGGTTCAGGCATTTGTGCCCATTGATATGCTCGATGACTTCAAAGCGGGCATCGAGGCCGCCCTCGGCGCCGGCTCTTGCCACGTCCTCTCCATCAGGGACAAAGGGAGCTACCGCGTGGGATAATGAGATAGATATAAACAACGCAGTGCACAAGCCGTGCACTGCGTTGAGCTTTAGTTTTGTTTTTCGTTTTCGTCTTCGTCCTCGTCGTTGTCCTCGGCGGGGTGTATTTCTTTTTCAAGCAAGTCCAAAAACAGCGGCAGCACGGCGTTTTTGGAATCCTCGTGCCATAGCACACCGAAATCGAGGGCTTTTTCCTTCAGCGTTATGAACTCAATGTTGTTTGATGAATAAAACTCATAGTTTTTCATCCAGCTGGGGAGAATCGACACGCCCATCCCCGTCTCAATCTGCATGACTATCGTTTCAAACTGCTTTGAGGTCACCGTATGTCGGATTGTCAGCCCGGCCTCCTTCGCCGCATCCTGAGCCACCTGAGTGAAGCCGAGGTTGGGCGAGTCATCGGTCACGATGAAGGTGTCGTTTTCGAGCAGGGAATAATCCGTGCCGCCGGACGTGACAAAGGGGTGATCCTTGCGCAGCACAAGGCACAAATCCTCTTGCCATAAGACGCGGAATACGGGCGGCTTTTGCGACAGATCTTGATAGTTTATCCACGTGAACGCTACGTCGATTTCCCCGTTTTCAAGACCGGATTTCAGCTCTTTCAGCCGCCCGCTGAACAGATCCAGCGCAATGTCCGGGTAAAGTGCGCGAAATTCGAGCAGCACATTGATCAAAATCGGCTGAAACACCACGCTGTACCCGATTTTGATGCTCCCGCGCAGACCGGCCTTGGCGCGCAGAAGCTGCCTCTCAATGTCCTCCAGACCGTTGAGAATTGTGGGGCAGGCGTGTTGAAGTATTTCGCCCGCAGGCGTGAGAGTGACGGAGCGTGAGTTGCGCTCAAAAAGCGTGACCCCAAGCTGCTTTTCAAGATCCGCGATTTGCTGGCTCAGCGCCGGCTGGGCAAGGTAAAGGTTCATCGCGGCCTTCGTGAAATTAAGACACTTGGCAAGCTCCATGAAATAACGCAATTGACGGGTGTTGATGTCGATATCAAATACCCCCCTTCCGAAAATGCCGAGAAAAAAGATATGTTTATATAAGTGTTCACATCCGGCTCACTCAGACGGCAGAGAATAGCACCCACCCGCCTAAGCGTCAAGAGTAAGCCGCCGACTATGCGACAGGCATTCAACTCCCGCCCGCACATACGGCAGCGGACAACCTCCGTCCGCCCAATAATTGTGCACTTATATTTACTCACTTAATGATTTGTTCACTTTCTGTCAATTATAGTGTAATAATTTGACGAAGTCAACCAACCACACCCCACCCATCAATCAGAATCAATAGCCGATTCTTATAGCTCCATAAGAAAAACCTTTTTGCTCCGACGAAAGAATTCAGTTATATTTTGCTGACAAGATTAACCTGCTGAGCATTTTGGATGATGCTCCGAAAAAGCGTTTGAAACCAGTGGCGCAACAGAAACCGGACAGCAGACGGCTAAAATCCCTCTCGGGGGAAACCTGCCGGTGTATTATACGTCATCGCATATTTGAATAATGTGCCTATAAAACAATGGGTATGCCTGCTGTTGGGCATACCCATTGTTACTATTCGTGCTCACACGTAGTGTTTTCTCGGAATTTTGTCGTAGTGCTTCAGTAGAATCGGCTCGACGAAGGTGGAGAGGAACTTCATGTCGAGATTGAAAAAGTAAATCGTGAATGTCACGGCGAAAAAGCCGCCGATACTGCCGAGAATTATCCCCGGTATTTTCATTTTATTCATGCAATTACCTCCAAAAGGCTGAATTTGTCACCATGCGTGTTCGTCTGGCAAAAACTCTATCGACGGGTCAAGCGGCTCTTCGCGCATGACGGTGCGCATGTAGGTGTTGAACTGGTCGCGGATGGCCTGGCGGGAGTATACGCGCGGGTCGCACAAATCGTGGCAGACCCAAACGAGGTGAATCCCGCGCTCGCGCGCCTGCTCCTCAAAGTGCCCGTGCAGCCCGGCGAACGCCTTGCACGACATGTGCTCCCACATCATCACCATGTCCGCGTTCATCTTTTCGCAAATTTCCCACAGCTCGTCGAGCAGCACCTTGTACCCGCCGTGGGTGCGGTTGCGCATGATCATGTTCATGGTCAGATACGCCATGTCGTAGTATGCCTGCTCGCGGTTTTCGGGCGTGTCCTCCTCGGCAATTTCCTTGTCGATGACCATCGACAGCATATCCGTCAGCGGCACGACGCCCCAGCAGTGAATCATCCAGTTGAGCATGTCGATGACGTATTGCGGCTGCACGCCCCACACCACACAGCGGTGGCGGTATTCCGGCGCCATCATGGTCTTGCGCTCATAGCCCTGATGCACAAGGCGCATTATCTTTTTGTCAATCGGCGGGAAGAGGGGACTGCGCCCGCAGTTGCCCATGTAGTTTGTGTCGTTATAAAGCGAGAACACCGCGCCCACAAACTGCGGATAAGGCGTGCTGTTTATCTCCAACCATTCCACGCGGTTGCGCGTGGTGTCGTTGACGCGCTTGGCGCACTCGAAGTATGCCTTCCAATCCCACTTTTCGCCCGTCTGCTCCTCGATGAAGGCAATGGCGTTTTTGATGTCATTGGCGGCGTATTCCTGCACGTCCTCCTGCCGGTGGCGCATGGGCGCGACGAGCTGGAACGTCGGTATGCCGTATTCGCGCTCCAGGCGCTTTGCAATGACGCCGTTGCCCATGAGCGAGCCGTCGCAGGTGGTGTTCACCTGCACCGCGCATTTGCCCAGCACGGGGAAGTCATCCTCGATGGATATGCCCGCCTCGACCTCCGGCATGGGGCACACGTCACCGGGGATGCCGAACTGCTGCGCCACGTCGATGTAATGCGTGGCGGAATACTGGTTCAAAAGGTTTGCCGAGAACATCGTGGGCACTTCGCGCAAAATGTCATTGAGCATGGGGAAGCCCATCATGAACGCCGTCATCGCGTTTTCGTCCGTCAACACGCAGCGCTCGGAGTATTTCACGTCGTTGCCGGTGTGTCTGTCGCCGCGCACGGAGTTTTGGATGCACGCGGCCACGTCCTTCACCACGAAGTCCATCGCCGTGTGCGTGATGCGCAGCGGCTCATCGCGCAAGCCCATCGTGAACTTATCCATCATGTGCGGCACGGCCAAATAGTTTGCAAACCAGCGATAGCGGAACATGGCCTTGATGTTGCGGGGCTTGACGATGACCCCGGCGAGAATCGACATCAGATAAAGCCAACGGGTGTAATCATAAAACGTGTCCTTCACGCCGCGCCACTCGCGGCGGCGGCGCACCTTGCCGTCATTGAAGAGCACACCGAGGCTTTTTTCACCGGGGCGCTCTTTCGGATTTTTCACCAACGCCATTATTTCGCACCTCCCTGAAGCTTCTTTATTTCAATGCTTTCCACAAAGGCCTGCACGCGCGTGCGCATCTGCCCGACGGATGTGGCGATGTTGTACGGCCTGTCCACGCTCATCACCGGGAAGCCGTAATCATCCCGCAGCATGGTCGAGCCCATCAGGCGCTCATAAGCCCACGGGTCGCAGAATTTCACCTGCTGATAGATGATGCCGTCGGCGTTGTATTCATGCGCAATGTCGTTGACGTATTCCTTGCGGCCGTACACCTTTTCCATGTTCATTTGGCGCGGGCACTGCCCGCGATAAACATACGCCCGGCACAGCTGGGTCAGTGCGTCCTCGTCGTCGCTCAGCTCAATGACGTCCCGCCCCGGCATTGACCCGAAGCAGAAGCGATCCGCGCACACATAAGCGCCGGTCTCCTCAATGAGCTTGACAAAGCCGCCGTCGTCCACCTCTGAGCCGACCAGTGCGATTCTCGCGCGGTACGGCTTTTCCTCCGGCTCGCGCGCGCGAACCTCCTCCAGCGTCTCCTCCAGTTTGTCAATCAGCAGATACTTCGGCGCGACGTAGGTGGCCAGTGTGATGGTGTGGAACTCATACCCCGTGATGCGCGGCCTTTCCTCCTTGCGGAATTCGCCCAGCGCGCGGATAAGGCGGCACACGTGGTTGTGCTCCTCCACGGCGCGTCTAATCGCCGCGTCGGACACGTCAATGCCGTATTTTTCGCGCAGGGGAGTGAGAATGTGGTTTTTGCACTGCAGCTTGAGCAGCTCCACGCCGTTCTCGTCGGCCTTCAGGGGGATTTCCATGTACTCGTGGAAGAATTTTTCGTTTCCCTTGCCCATGGTTTTCAACAGCTCCATGTTCTCCACGCAGCGGTTGATCATCGTGCAGCCGTCCGGCGCGATGACGCAGTCGGCAAAGCTGAACCCGCCTTCGATTGCGCGCTCCAGCAGGGCGCGGCTCGTTTCGCACAGCAGACTCGTCATGTAGTATGTTGCGATGTCCATCGACCCCGTGTTCGGCGCGGACAGACGGACGGAAAACGTTCCGCCCAGGTTCATCAAAGGCTCCGGCGTGTTCTCGCACACGAACGCGACGCAGACCTTGCCCTCGTTTTTCGCTTGCCATATCAGCTCGTTGCCCGACTCGCGCACGAGGTTTTCAAAATAGCTCAGGTGCTTCAGGTCTCTCAATTGCTTACCTCCGTTCCTTATTAGAATAATCCCAAAATATGCTGATATAAATTTATCATTCTACGTCCGTAAAGTCAACGAAAATTGATATTTTTGTACATAAGAGCAGAAACAGCAACGCAAAACTGTGCACAATGACGAAGACAAATAAGCCGATATGTCCGAAAAATTTTTCTTGTCTCTACGCTGTCGCGCTCTTTATTTTTGCCGCGCGATGGGTTATAATAAGAGCACACGAAATAAAGGAGCAGATACCATGAAACAGTATTTTGAAATAGTCGATGTTATGGCGCGCGAGATTCTCGATTCGCGCGGCAACCCCACGGTCGAGGTCGAGGTCACGCTCGATGACGGCACGGTCGGCCGCGCGGCAGTGCCCTCCGGCGCGTCCACGGGCATGTATGAAGCCTGTGAAAAGCGCGACGGTGACCCGCGCCGCTACGGCGGCAAGGGCGTTTTGACCGCCGTTGAAAACGTCAACGGCGAGATCGCCGAGGCCATGGTCGGCCTCAACGCGCTTGATCAAACCTCGCTTGACAAGATGCTCATCGAGATTGACGGCACGCCCAACAAGACCCGCCTCGGCGCAAACGCCATTCTCGGCGCGTCGCTTGCCTGCGCCAAGGCCGCCGCCGAGGCCACGGGCACCAGCCTTTATAATTACATCGGCGGCGTCAACGCCAAGACTCTGCCCGTGCCGATGATGAACGTTTTGAACGGCGGCGCACACGCCAAAAGCTCCAATGTTGACATTCAGGAGTTCATGATCATGCCCGTCAGCGCCAAAAGCTTTGCCGAGGCGCTGAGAATGTGCGCAGAGGTTTTCCACGCGCTCAAATCCGTCGTCCCCGCCTCCGGCGTGGGCGATGAAGGCGGCTACGCCCCCAATCTCGACAGCGACGAGGACGCGCTCAAGGCGCTTGTCGCGGCCATGGAAAAGGCCGGCTATACCCCCGGCGAGGACTTCAAAATCGCCATCGACGGCGCAGTCTCCGATTGGTATGATGAAGCCGACAAGTGCTATCATCTCCCCAAGCGCGGCACGGTCATGACGAGCGAGCAGATGGTTGACATGTGGGAGGACTTTGTCAACAAGTACCCCATCATCTCCATCGAGGACGGCATGGGCGAAAACGACTGGGACGGCTGGTGCCTCATGACGCGCCGCCTCGGCAGCCGCATTCAGATTGTCGGCGACGACCTTTTTGTCACCAACACCGAGCGCATCAAAAAGGGCATTGCCCTCAACGCCGCAAACTCCGTGCTTATAAAGCTCAACCAAATCGGCACGCTCACCGAAACGCTTGACGCCATTCAGGCCGCGCACCGCGCGGGGTGGACGGCGGTCGTGTCCCATCGTTCGGGAGAGACCGAGGACACCACCATTGCCGACATCTCCGTGGCCGTCAATGCCGGGCAAATCAAAACCGGCGCACCCTCCCGCACCGACCGCGTTGCGAAGTATAACCAGCTCCTCCGCATCGAGGATGAGCTTTTCGACGCCGCCGAATACCCCGGTATGGACGCGTTTTTCTCGATTAAGTGAACATCAAATAATATGCCGACGCCCCGCCGAAAAATCGCGGGGCGTTTTCATGTATAATATCCTCCATTGCAGGCAAGAATAGGAATGCAGACAAAAGATTTACTGCAAATGGAGGTCAAAAATTATGAACAGCAGCGACTCCGGCAAGAGGCTGGAGAGATTTTTCACGGGTAAGGGCTTTTACATAGTCCTTTTCCTCTGCGCCGCGGTTATCGGTGTGTCCGCATGGATGATGGCGGCAGGAAATGAGACTATGGCAAAAGACATCGTCACCGACGACTCAACGCTTTATTCCAACAAGCGCATCGAGACCGTCATAATCACCCCGTCGGATAGCCCCGTCACCGAGGCGGGCGCGTTGGACGGCAGTGCCGTCCCCGCGATGAACGACGGCGCGCTTGACGCGGACGCGGCGGACGAGGAGCTTGCCGAGGTGTTTGAGGAGAGCGCGCCCATGTGGCTCTGGCCTGTCAGCGGCAGCGTCGAACGCGGCCACAGCGTGGACGCACTTGCCTATGACATCACGCTCCGCGATTGGCGCACCCACACCGGCATCGACATCGACGCGCCCGACGGCAGCACCGTCACCGCCACGCGCTCCGGCACCGTCGAGAGTGTCGACACCGATGACCTTTACGGCACCGTCGTCACCATCGACCACGGCGACGGCACAAAGGCCGTCTATGCCAGCCTCGCCCCCGAACCGCCCGTTGCCATGGGCGACAGCGTCGAGGCCGGGTATATCATCGGCGCGGTCGGCACGAGCGCGCTGGCCGAGGTGGGGCAGGGGAGTCACCTGCACTTCGCCGTCTTTGCCGACGGCCAAAGCGTCGACCCGCTGTACTATCTGCAAGCGGCATGATGAATTGAGAAGGAGAGCTGCCATACAGCCTCCTTCTTTCTTCGTCTTGCTTTTCGCAATCGTCATTTTGCCACTATTAAAAGTCCGTGAAATGTGGTATAACTAATCGACAAAAACCAAGCAAGGAGAAAACCCCATTGAACAGCATTAACGAGATTCTTGCCCGCGAGCTCAATCGCGAGCAGACGCACATTGACAACGTTATAAAGCTTTTGGACGAGGGCAACACCATCCCCTTCATCGCCCGCTACCGCAAAGAGCTGCACGGCGCGATGGACGACACCGCCCTGCGCACCCTCGCCGAGCGGCTGGAGTATCTCCGCTCGCTCGCCGAGCGGCGCGAAACCGTCAAAAACACCATAAACGAGCAGGGCAAGCTCACTCCGGAGCTTGCCGAGGCCATCGACGCGGCGGAAACCCTCGCCGCCTTGGAGGATCTTTACCGCCCGTATAAGCCCAAGCGCCGCACCCGCGCCACCATGGCGCGCGAAAAGGGTCTCGGCCCTCTCGCGGATGAGATTTTCGCCCAGCGCGCTGACAGCCCCGCGCCGGAGGTGCTTGCCGAGGCGTACATAGACCCCGAAAAGGGCGTGGAAACGGTTGAGGATGCCCTTGCCGGTGCCTCCGACATCATTGCCGAGTGCATTTCCGACGACGCCGAGATCAGAAGCAAGCTCCGCGCCTTTATCGAGGGCAACGCCGCCCTCGTCTCCAAGGCCGCCACGGAGGAGGACTCGGTTTATCGCCTTTATTATGACTTCAAGCAGCGTGTCAACCGCCTGCAGGGGCATCAGGTTCTCGCCGTCAACCGCGGCGAGAAGGAGGGCATGCTCAAGGTCTCTCTGGAGCTTGACCGCGAGCTTGCTTTGCAGCGCGTCCGCCGCGCGGTCATAATCCCCGGCAGCCCCGCCATGGCGTTTGTCCGCGCCGCGGCCGAGGACGCGTATGACCGCCTCATCTGGCCGTCCATGGAGCGCGAGGAGCGCAACGCCCTCACCGACATGGCCTCCGAGGGCGCAATCAAGATGTTCGCTCTCAACCTCAAGCCCCTTTTGATGCAGCCGCCCGTCAAGGGCAAGGTCACCATGGGTCTCGACCCCGGATACCGCAACGGCTGCAAGGTCGCCGTCATCGACGGCACGGGCAAGGTGCTCGATACCGCGGTCGTTTACCCCACCTTCGGCGACAATAAAAAGCGCGAGGCCATTGCCAAGCTCTCCGCGCTCATCAAAAAGCACGGCGTTGAGCACATCGCCATCGGCAACGGCACTGCCTCGCGCGAGACCGAGCAGATGACCGTTGAAATGCTCCACGAGCTTGGCACGGGTCAGTCCTACGCCATTGTCAACGAGGCCGGCGCGTCCGTTTATTCCGCCTCGCCCCTCGCGGCGGAGGAGTTCCCGGAGTTTGACGTCAATCTTCGTTCCGCTGTGTCCATCGCGCGCCGCCTGCAAGACCCGCTTGCCGAGCTTGTCAAGATTGACCCCATGGCCATCGGCGTCGGCCAGTATCAGCACGACATGCCGCAAAATAAGCTCGCCGAAACGCTTGACGGCGTGGTCGAGGACTGTGTCAACGCCGTCGGCGTTGACATCAACACCGCCTCCCCCTCGCTGTTGCAGCGCGTTTCCGGCCTGACGAAGACCACCGCCAAAAATATCGTCACCTACCGCGAGCAAAACGGCGTTTTCACCGACAGAAAGCAGATTTCCAAGGTGCCCAAGCTCGGCCCTAAGGCGTTTGAGCAGTGCGCGGGCTTCCTGCGCGTGCCGGAAAGTGCGCAGGTGCTCGACAACACCGCCGTCCACCCCGAAAGCTACACCGCCGCGAAAAAGCTGCTTGAACTCTGTGACTACACGCTCGCCGATGTTGCCGCGGGCAGCATCGCGGACTTGCCCGCGCGCGTCAAGGCCGTGGGCGCGGCGAAAATCGCCGCCGAGTGCGCCATCGGCGAGCCGACGCTCAATGACATCGTCTCCGAGCTCATGAAGCCCGGCCGAGACCCGCGCGACGAGCTGCCCCCGGTGCTTTTGCGCAAGGACGTGCTGGAGATAAAGGACTTGAAGCCCGGCATGGAGCTCATGGGCACAGTGCGCAACGTCATCGACTTCGGCGTTTTCGTGGATATCGGCGTCCATCAGGACGGCCTTGTCCACATCTCACAGGTCAGCGACAAGTTCATCCGCCACCCCAGCGAGGCCGTCTCCGTCGGCGACACGGTCAAGGTCGTCGTCCTCGATGTGGACGAGAAAAAGCACCGCATATCCCTCTCCATGAAACAGGCCAAGTAATATAGCCGGCGGGAGTAGAACCCCTGTCGCCTGTCAGCGTCCCTTATCGGCGCTTTTTGCCCTTTTCGTCTTGATGGGCGACAGCCCATCTGCACCTCAAATAACAAAAATCACTCGATAATTGCCGGCTGCTGGGCTTTCGTGAAGTTCATGCTCACCACACCCGCGTACAGCGCCCTGCCGGTTTACATGGCGCAGTTGCAAAAAAGCTGGAAACGGCCAAAACGCAAGGCGTTGACTCACAGCTCAGCACGCCGGGCGCAGACCCCATAAAGCTCAATGATGCCGACATAGAAAAGCTTATGGCCTTGATAACTTCCATAGAAAACACCGCCATCTACGACGAAGCTCTCTTCACCATCATCCAATCGGAGTATAATACCTATATGTCCTCCAAGCTAACCGCCGCCGATTCCGCCTCCCGCATCCAATCCCGCGCCTCCATCAACCTCGCCGAGCAATACGGGTGATTATAATCAAAAACTAAAACGGGCTGTAGCGAAAAAAACGCTACAGCCCCGTTCTACATGCAGTTACATGCACTTTTGCAGACGCGAATTTTCGCGTCTGCAAATTTTTGTGTCTATGTATAAATTGTTAGCCACAGCTAAGCCCCGGCGGCTTACAGCACTTCAACCCCGTTTTTCTTGATAACGCTTTTTATATCCGATGGCATATCATCATCGGATATTATTATGTCCACATCGTTAAAATCCGCATGTGTAATGGGGTAGACCTGCCCTATCTTTTTCGATGTGAGCGGAACGATGACCTTGCTCGCTTTTTTTATAACGCTCCATCTCGGCCCGTCAACGACCTCCTTGCCGCAGGAAAAACCGGTGTTGACATCAAACGCCGCCGTCGAAAGAAACATCAAGTCAAAATTCATGTGGGATATCTCACGGTCGCTCGTTGTGCTGTCGCAGCAGCAGTTATAGCGATTCAGCATCCCGCCCAGCAGCATTACCGATGGCTTTTTCTTTTCCGCCAGAGTGTAGGCCACACTTATGCTGTTTGTCACGATAGTGCACCATTCGTCCGGAAAAAGCCGCGCAATATCGGTTATGCCGACGCCACAGTCCATATAGATTGTTACAAACGGTTTTTTCGCAAGTTCCTTTTTCAAATATTCCTGCGCTTTGCGCGCAATTTGCATTCTGTGCTCTCTGTCACGCGTGTCGCGCAAAAAATAACTGTCATCGGCGCGTGCGTCGATTATTATCGACCGCGCCCCGCCGCGCACGCGGTTAATGCGCCCCGACTCATCAAGCTCTTTCAAATCGGTTCTCAGCGTCATCTCCGATACATCGGGGAATCTTTGCTTCAATTCGTTGAAATTGACAAGCCCTTTTTCGTTTATAAACTCTACTATATCGCTTCGTCTGCGCAGTCTGCTCATCGCTGTCCTCCGTGTGATGTGGTTTCATGTATCTCTCTGCTTGAATAATACACGGTTGTATAAAAAATATCAAGAAAACTTTTGAAATTTCACAAAATTTTTTGATTTTCCAACAGTAATTATAAAATCTGCGACAATTATTTTGTGCTTAATCTAATAAAAGCTGCCGAGGAATTTGTGTATTAAGCAGAAATCAATGGTTTTGCGTATTTTTGTGTTGAAATACATTGTTGTTGATGTTAGATTAGGCATGCAAACAAACGTAAAGAACGCGCAAAGAAAGCCGCGTTCAATAAAAAGAAAAGGAGACATCACAAATGAAAAAAATCCTGGCATTGCTTTTGTCCGTTGTCATGGTGTTTGCTCTGTGTGCCTGCGGCCAGACCGCCGCAAAGAGCGACGCGCCCGCAGCTGCCCCCGCCGAAACGCTCACCAAGCCCATCGAGATAAAGCTCACCACCACCGACCCCACGGGCTGCCCCACCGTTTTGGAGCTTGAAGCCTGTGCGGATGAGATTCGCGAGGCCACCGACGGCATGATCGATATTCAGGTATATGCCGACGGACAGATGCTCGTGTACGCCGAGGGCGTTGAGGCGATGATGTCGAACGCAAATCTGTTCCTCGTTGCCACACCCAGCTACCTTGTTGACTATGTCCCCGTCATGAGCACCATCGTCTCCCCGTATCTGTTCTCCAGCCGCGAAGTGGCCGCCGCTTTCTTTGACAGCGATTACTTCAAGGGGGTTGAGAGCGAGTGCGAACAGGCCGGCTTCCATGTTATCTGCAACGACGGTCTCATCGGCTACCGTTCTGTGTGTGCCAGCGCTCCGGTTGAAAGCCTTGCCGACATCCAGAAGCTCAGCCTTCGCATTTCCTCCGGCGACGTTATGAACAAGCTTTTCACTGACCTCAAGTGCAATTACACCGTTATGAGCTTCTCCGATGTTTTCAATGCCATGCAGACCGGTGCAATTGACGGCCTTGAGTGCGTTCCCCTCACCATCACTGCCAACGCCCTCTACGACGCAATGAGCCCCCTCTACTACTCCCGCACTAACCACATTCTCGACTGCTACGGCATTTATTGCGGCTATGACTTCTGGAACAGCATTCCCGAAAACTACCGCGATATAATCACCGAGATTCTCGGCAACTGGGGCAAGCGCGCGACTGCGGCCTGCGTTGACCAGGAGGAGAATATCATCTACAAGCAGTATGACGAGCATGATGTCCATGTTGTCGATCTCAGCGAAGAGGCAATGGCTGACTTCCGCGCTGTCGGCCAGCAGGTCGTGCGCGAGCAGGAACGCGGCGATGAGGTTCTTGCCGCCGTTGCCGAAATAGAGGCTGCACTCAAGGGTTAAACTGCGCTGTTGTTATATTTTTCGGTTTTCACCCCCACGTCACGGGGGTGAAAACCGATTATAAAGAGATAAACCGAAAACAAAGGAGGTTTTCTGCTTGAAGCTTAAAAAGCTGGATGCCTGCGCTAAAAAGCTCGGTGACTGGGGAGACTCGCTTATTTATATCCTCGGCTGTGCGGGCTTGCTGATGGCGGTTGTGCTTTGCATGGCGAACATTCTTTCATGGTGGTTTTTAGGCAAGCGCCTTGCCATCACGGATGAGCTGTCGCTTGTCGGGCTTGTGTGGGCGTCTTACGTCGGCATGGGTCTGCTTTACCGCACCGATGGGCACTGCGTTATGGACTTTGTCGTCAAAATATTCCCGCCCAAGGGACAGGTCGTCATACGCATTATTACGGACATTCTCATTTTGGCCGTTTCCGTTATTGCGGTGTACTATTCATGGAAGCTGTCCGTGAAATCTTTTACGAAAAAGCTTGTTCTCACGAAGATTCCGTATTTCTATTGCGATATCTGCGTCACGATAGGTTACGGCCATCTGCTTCTTTTGGTTGTGGCGGATATCGTCCGCAATGTGATCAAGCTTATTAACTGGGACAAACCCGAAGCAGAGGAGGAAAGCGCCGTATGATAAGCTATTTGCCTGTCCTTTTGGCCTTTGGCCTAATGTTTTTTGCCGTGCCCGTGCCGGTGTGTCTCCTCGCGGGGACAATGCTGTATTTCGGTGTGATAAATCCTTCGCTCCCGCTCACGAGTGTGTTTCAGAACATTGTCACTCAAAGCATGTCCACCAGTATGATGGCGGCACCCTTCTTTATCCTTGCCGGTTCCATAATGAACTATGCCGGCATAACCGGTAAGCTCCTTGACATGTGCGATTGCCTTTTGGGGCACAAAGAGGGTGGCCTTGCTTATATCAACGTTCTTCTCTCCACGCTCAACGGCGGCATGTGCGGCTCGGCCAACGCCGACGCGGCACTCCAATGCAAGCTCCTTGTGCCCGAGATGGAAAAGAAGGGCTATCCTCGCCCGTTCTGCACGGCGGTAACGGCGGCATCCTCTCTCATTACGCCCATAATCCCGCCCGGAGTTCCGCTCATTCTCTACGGCATCATGACCGGCGTCTCCGTCGGCAAAATGTGGGTTGCGGGCTATGTGCCGGGCATAATGCTCTGCATCGGCATGATGATAGTGTGCTATATTTATGCCCACAAATATCATTGGAAGAGCGCGCGCGAAACACGAGCCACGTTCAAAGAGCTTGTCCGCGCTATAATCAAGTGCTTTTGGGCGCTTTTGATTCCGGTGTTCATGATAGTCGGCCTGCGTTCCGGCTTTTTCACCGCGACCGAGGGCGGCACAGTCCTCATCATTCTTGCCATTGTCATCGGCATTATTTATCGCTCGCTTAAAGTCAAGCATTTCAAGCCCATTATGATCGACGCGTTCCGCGCCACGGCGAACGTCATGCTTATCATCGTTTCGGCGTGCGGCTTCAGCATGTATCTCAGCTGGGAGCGCATTCCTCACATGATGGCGGAGTGGATGATGACCGTGTCCTCGAATAAATACATGTTCCTCTTCCTCAGCCAGCTCATCGTGTTCATTCTCGGCATGTTCCTCGACGGCACCGCGCTTTTGCTGATCCTCACGCCGCTGTTCTATCCTATCGCACAAAGCTATGGCATTGATCTCATACAGTTCGGCATGATTATGCTTGTCAACCTTTACTGCGGCTGCCTTACCCCGCCTTTCGGAACGCTTATGTATGTCACCTGCAACCTGACCGACGTAAGCATACCGCAATTTTGCAAATACGGTTGGGCGTTCATTGTCGTCATGCTCTCCGTCTGCCTCATCATGGCAATATTCCCCCAGATTCCCACGTTCCTGCCGAATTTGGTGTACGGTGCGTAGTGAGGAGTTCAGAAGTATAATGAAAAGAATACTATGCTTTGGCGACTCAAATGCATGGGGGCACATCCCCGCAAAAGGGACGCGCTATGATTACAATGTGCGCTGGCCGGGCGTCGCGGCGCAGTTGCTGGGCGATGGCTATCAGATCATTGAGGATAACATCAGCGGCAGAACAACGGTTTTTGAAGACCCTGAACGCGCAAACCGCTGTGGCCTGAAAAACATCGGCTATTCTCTGATAGCGCACATGCCGGTGGATCTTGTCATTATTGCGCTGGGAAGCAATGATTTGAAGTTCACTGATGCCGAGGGCAGCAAGGCCGGCCTCGAAAAGCTTGTGGACACGGTGTATTCCGCAGATGAGCTCTTTGATCCTCCGTCTCCCGTCTTTTCCGGGGAAAAGCGCGTGCTTATCGTCGGCCCTGCGTGTATCGCGCCCGAAATTGAAACTCTCCGCCCCAATCACAGGCTTGCTCACGCCGCCGCGCAGTCAAAGCTGCTCGCGGTGAATGCGCAGGCTGTTGCAGAGGAAAAGGGTGCGTGGTATGTCGATGCATCCGCTGTGGTATATCCGCCGCTTGATGACTGCCTGCATCTTTCACCGGAAAGCCACCATCGCCTCGGCGAGGTAATGGCGGCCAAAATCAAAGAAATACTCGGCTAATTGTTTTTCCCTTTATATAACGTGCCGTGGCGGCCAATTGCACCGCTGCGGCATGTTTTTTTCACTTTAACATTGACACCGCCGCCGCGGCGGATTAAAATTCAAGAAAGAAACTTATACCGGAGGCGTTTCAAATGAAGCACGGATTCATCAAGGTCATGGCGGCAAGCCCCGACGTTCGCGTGGGGGACACGCTTTTCAATCTCGCCGGGGCTGAGCGCGCCGTTGACGCGGCGGAGCGCGCGGGCGCGAACCTCCTCGTCCTGCCGGAGCTTTATCTCACCTCGTATTCCTGCGGCGATTTGTTTTACTCCGACGTGCTTTTGCGCGGCGCGCTCGACGCGCTTGTCGCCTTGCGCGACTACACCGCCGACAAGCGCGCGCTTGTTGCGGTGGGCTTGCCTCTCCGCCTCGCCGGAAAGCTTTATAATTGCGCCGCCGTGCTGCACGGCGGGCGCATTCTCGGCATCGCCCCCAAGGTGACTCTGCCCAATTACGGCGAGTTCTACGAGCGCCGCCAGTTCACCTCCGGCGCGGATTATCGCGGCGAGGACACGCTGAGCATAGCGGGGGAGCGCGTCCCGTTCGGGCGCGGCCTGCTTTTCTGCTGTGAAGAGCTTGATTCTTTTGTCCTCGGCGTCGAGATTTGCGAGGACTTGTGGGCGCCCGTGCCGGAGTCCACCGGCCTTTGCCTCGCCGGGGCGACGGTGATTGCCAACCTCTCCGCCTCAAATGAGCTCATCGGCAAGGCCGATTATCGCCGCATGCTCATCGCCGCCTCGTCCTCGCGCCTTGCCTGCGGGTATGTTTATGCAAGCGCCGGCCACGGCGAATCCACGCAGGATCTCTCCTTCGGCGGGCACTGCATGGTGTATGAAAACGGCGCGCTCCTTGCCGAGCGCAAGCCCTACTCCGCCCGGGACGCAATCACCACCGAGCTTGACCTTCTCCGCCTCACCTATGCGCGCCATTTGTGCACCAGCTTTGACGTCTCCGCCGCGCCGGAGTGCCGCCGGATGTATTTCTCCCAGCCGCTTGCCGAAACTGCGCTCACGCGCCCCATCGCGCGCAATCCCTTCGTCCCCGACGACGCCGACGAGCTTGCCGAGCGCGCCGAGGCCATCCTCCGCATCCAGTCCGACGGCCTCATGCGCCGCATTGAGCACATCAACTGCCCCAAGCTTATCCTCGGCGTCTCCGGCGGCTTGGACAGCACGCTCGCCCTCTTGGTGTGCGTGCGCGCGCTCGACGCTCTCAAGCGCCCGCGCACGGATTTGCTCGCCGTCACCATGCCCTGCTTCGGCACCACGCAGCGCACGCGCTCCAATGCCGAGCGGCTTTGCGAAAAGCTGGGTGTCAGCTTCAAGACGGTGGACATCTCCGCCTCTGTCCGCGCGCATTTTGCCGACATCGGTCACGATGAGCGCGTCACCGACGTCACCTACGAAAACGCGCAGGCGCGCGAGCGCACTCAGGTGCTCATGGACATTGCCAATCAAACCGGCGGCATCGTCGTCGGCACGGGCGACCTGTCCGAGCTTGCTCTCGGCTGGGCGACGTATAACGGCGACCACATGTCCATGTACGGCGTGAACGCCTCCGTGCCTAAAACTCTCGTGCGCTATATTGTCCGGCATGAAATGCTCAATAGCGAGCCCGAAACCGCCGCCATTTTGAGCGACATTCTCCTCACGCCCGTCTCGCCGGAGCTGCTCCCCGCCAAAGACGGCGAGATTGCCCAGAAAACCGAAGACCTTGTCGGCCCTTATGAGCTGCACGATTTCTTCCTTTATCATTTCCTGCGCACAGGCGCGTCCCCCGCGCGCATTCTGCGCTTGGCCGAGTATGCCTTTGCCGGGGAGTATGACCGCGCCACCATTTTGAAGTGGCTGCGCACCTTCACCCGCCGCTTCTTTGCCCAGCAGTTCAAGCGCTCCTGCCTCCCCGACGGTGTCAAAGTCGGCACAGTCTCCCTCTCCCCGCGCGGTGATTGGCGCATGCCGTCCGACGCTTCCTCCGCTCTTTGGCTCAGTGAGCTTGACGCATTGGAATAAGCGCAAAAGCAGTCAAAGCCAAATAGAAAAAAGAAAGCCGGGGCGCGCCCCGCCGTAACATCTTCTTTTCCGCCGCATAGTAAAAGCACCCCCGTTTCCAATGCCTTTGGAAGCGGGGGCGTTTGCGTATGTGTTTTGGTCAATCAAATCGCGAAATGCAATGCGGGGTTATTTATTCCACTCTTTCGCCTGTTCGCGCAGCCAGTCGCACCATGCATCCACACCCTCGCCGGTTTTCGCGGAAATCGGGAATATTTTCAGCTTCGGGTTGCGCCTGTGTGCGTATTCCTCCACCTTTTGCAAATCGAAGTCGAAGTAAGGCAGAACATCAATCTTGTTGATTATGAGCGCGTCGCATACCTGAAAAATCAGCGGATACTTCAGCGGCTTGTCATGCCCTTCCGGCACGGAGAGAATCATCGCGTTTTTCACCGCGCCGGTGTCGAACTCGGCCGGGCAGACCAGATTCCCGACATTCTCCAACACGACGAAGTCCAAGTCGTCCGTTCCGAGCTCGCGAAGTCCCTGCCGGGTCATGTCGGCATCCAAATGGCACATGCCGCCCGTGTGAAGCTGAATCACCTTGACCCCGGTTTTGGCGATGGTGTGCGCGTCAACGTCGGAGTCTATATCAGCCTCCATAATGCCTATTCGCATCTCATCGCGCAGATTTTCAATGGTGCGCTTGAGGGTGGTGGTTTTGCCCGAACCGGGGGAGGACATGAGGTTCAGCAGGAAGACTTTATCCTCCGCCAGCTCGGCGCGCAGCTTGTCGGCGTCGAGGTCATTGCTTTCAAACACGCTTTGCTTTATTTCGTATACCTTGAATTCGTTCATTTTTATACCAAAATCTCCTTGATGTTTACCTCGCGGCCGGAGACGGTGTCCCAATCCCAAACCTTGCAGTCGGGGCATAATCCCTGATTCTGCTCGATGTGGAACTCTCTCCCGCAGCGTTTGCAGCGCGCTATGCCGGCAATCAGCTCGATTTTCAGCTCGGTGCTTTGCAAATGCTTGCTGCGTTCAATTGCCGGCGCCCAACATTTTTCAAAATAGTTGGGCAAAACGCTTGCCAATTCGCCGATTTCCATTACGACCACCCGAATATCCGGTGGAAGATTTTTCTCTTCCACCAAATAATCAAGCGTCCTGACCACGTTCAAAACAATGGGCATTTCATGCATGAGCTTCGACCCTTTATTCCGTCACGTTCACTCCGGGAATGCGGCTGACAGCGCCGGTGGAATCAACATCGCCCTCGGTGGCCTGCGTTTTCACTGCAATCTTCTGCATGAGCTGTGCTGCATTCGCGGCGATGTTCTCGCCCCACGCTGCCATGGACGACGGAGGCGTCACGTCGCGGGTTTTCTCCAGCCGGATGGCGTCGAATTCGCACTTGGTGTAGCAAAGCCCGCAGCCGATGCACATGTACGGGTCGACTATCGACACGCCGCAGCCGAGGCAGCGCTTGGCCTCCTTGGCGATCTGCTCCTCAATCAGCGTTGAGCGCATATCGTGCAGCGTTTCGGTGGCTTCCTTGAAGTTGACCTGCTTGGGACGCTGGCGCTTCATCGCCTCATAGCTGGAGAAGTCTGCCTTGTCCTTGTCGAAGGGCTTGAACTCTCTCTGGCGTTCTGCGGTCATGTTGTACCCGCGCAGGAAGCGGTGAATGGAAATTGCGCCGGACTTGCCCGTGGCAATGGCGTCGATGGTGAACTGAGGGCCGATGGCCGCGTCGCCGCCGCCGAATATGTCGCTCTCCGCCGTCTGATAGGTGATGGGCTCGACCGCCAGCACGCGTTTCCCGGCGGGGTCGGCCTTGGTGCCCTTGAGCAGCTCGCCCCAGTCCACATACTGACCGATGGCCACAAACACATGGTCGCACGGAATGATCACAACGTCGTTTTCGTCATACTTGGGGGCAAAACTCCCGTTTTCATCGCGGACGGACAGGCAGCGCATGAACTCCACGCCCGTGACCTTGCCGTTCTCGCCCAAAATGCGCTTGGGACCCCAGCAGTTGTTGATCTTTATGCCCTCTTCAATGGCCTCGTTCTTTTCATCGGGAACGGTGGGCATCTCCTCGTCCTTTTCAAGGCAGAACATCTCCACGCCCGCCTTGGTGAAGCGCATTGCGGAGCGCGCCACGTCGATTGCGGCGTTGCCGCCGCCGATGACCAATACCTTGCCGTCAAGGCTTTCAATCTGATTCTTGTTGACCTTGCGCAGGAAGTCGATGCCGCTGCTGACATTCTCCAGCTCTTCTCCGGCGACGTTCAGCTTCAAGCCCTTCTGCGCGCCGATGGAGATATAGAATGCCTTGAAGCCCTGCTCACGCAGCTCGGCAATGGTGACATCCTTGCCCACATCCGTGTTGCATGCAAACTCCACGCCCATCTGACGCAGAACGTCGATTTCGGCGTCAACGATGTCCTTTTCCAGACGGAAGGGAGGCATGCCGTTGCGCAGCATTCCGCCGGGCAGCGCCTCGCGGTCGAACACCGTCACCTTGTAGCCCTCAACTGCCAAATAGTACGCGCAGGTGAGGCCGGCCGGGCCGCCGCCTATCACTGCGACCTTCTCGTCGTAGTGTTCATAGATTTCGGGGATGAAGCGGTTGCCTTCCACCAGCTCCTTGTCGGCGATGAACTTTTTGATATCGTCAATTGCGATTGCCTCGTCCACGCGGGCGCGTGAGCATTCGTTTTCACAGGTGTGCGGGCAAATGCGGCCACACACTGCGGGGAAGGGATTGTCTCTTTTGATGATGCGAAGGGCATCCATGTAATTGCCCTCGCCGGCCTTTTTGATGTAGCCTTGAATCGAGATATGGGCAGGGCACTGGGTCTTGCAGGGGCTTGTGCCGTCGTTGTTGACCATGATGCGATGATGGCGATCGGGGTTCCAATCGGCGGGTGTCCACAAATCCTCGCTGGGCTTTCTGTCCCATCTAGGCTTTTGCGCGTCCAAATCGCAGAACTTGTTGCCCATGCGTATGGCGTTCATCGGGCATATTTCCACGCACGCGCCGCAGGCCACGCACTTTTCGGGGTCAATGTGCGACGTGAAGTTGGACTTGGAGTGATCCGGAATGTTGAACCATCTCAGGTTGCGCAGAACGCCGCAATTGTCGCCGTCGCAGTTGCAGATGATAGAGGTTTTGTTAGTGCCCTCGTTGTTGAAAACTTGGTGGACGCAGCCATAGCGCTCATAGCGCTCCAAAATCTCCTCTGCCTCTTGGCGGGTGATCTGTCTGCCGCGGCCGGTGCGTATGTAATACTCCGCCTCTTCGCCGACCTGGATTTCGGCATCCTTATAGGGAATAATGGAGGATTCGCCGGCCAATTGCGCGGAGCGGCGGCACTCGCAGTCGCAGGTGGAGTATATGTCGCTCTGGTCGAGATAGGTCTTTATCTGCTCGTGGTCGGCCAAAACCGCCTGCGCGTCGACGGCCTCGCGTATCGGGATTGCGCGCATGATGCCGCCGCCGATGGGCGCGGCCTGATACTGCATGGCGGTTGCCATCGGCTCTTGGTTGTAGAATGCATCGGCCGCGGCCACATTGCCGTTTGATATCGCGTGCGAGGCGTGCTCAAGAATGCCCGGCATCCAAAAGCTGAGCTTATACTTGTCCACTCCGTCAAAATCTTTCACGTACAAAACACCGGCGATAGCGGCTTGATACAGCTCTTCTGCGATATCCTCCGCCTTGTATCCGCCGCGTTCGGCAATCTGCTCCACTGTCAGCCAATCGTGCACGGTGTTGGTGCAAATTTCAGCCTGACGCTCGTTCAGTAAAGCCATAAGAAGCTTTACGTTGTTGTCCTGCTCTGTTCGCTGGGTTTCCGCATCCGGTGCCAGCATGTCTACCACATTTGCCAAACGGATATAGGGATTGTTCTGTGCCATGTAATGCGCCTCCATTTTTCGTTTTCTCTGTTCTCTGCTTCGTGTATATATACGTAGCCACACCAGTTTATCCGCCATAACAAGCCGTTTCAAGCGCACAAAAGCAAGTTCTAAAAAACTCACAAAAAACCCGTTTTCGTTTTTACTACATATTTTTTCTCTGCCCTGCTCTCAAAGTGAAATCGGGATTTGCGTCTTTCAAAACTAAACGCAAATCCCGATTTGTCTATTTTGTGTCAATCTTTGAGTATACTTCACCAATCCCGCTTTTCGGCATGAGCATAAGCTCAAAGCAGCGCGGCAACGGCGGACAGACAACCCCCTGCCGCGATGAACCACGCCCCCCGGCGAACCACGTCACGTCAAAACCATCAACACTTCAACCCCCATCCGCCCGCCATATAAATCTCAAAGGGAGCGCCACGCGGCCACTCCCTTTGAACGTTTATGCTTTTTCGTATTTTTTCTTTGTTGCCAAGCCGCCGCGAATATGGCGCTCGGCCTTGTTTATGTCCAACAGCGCGCGCACCCGGCGGTAAAGTCCGGGGTTTATGCGCGGCAGCCTCTCCGTCAAATCCTTGTGCACCGTGGACTTGGATACGCCGAACTTGCCCGCGGCGGCGCGCACGGTGGTTTGGTTATCGACGATGTACGCGGCCAGGTCACAGACCCGCTTTTCGATATTTGTACGCACATATACCACTCCCAATCAGCTCGTGGTTGAATATATGTGTGCGCCGTGCTATATATGAGGCTCGGCTTCACTCCAAATCCTGCTCAACAAACCGCTTTTCGCTTATTTTGCAGGATATCCCGGTCAGCAGGGCGAACAGCGCCGCGCCTGCGGCCACGGCGGCGAGCTTTGCGCCGATGTGCGACCGGTCGGGCATGTCCGGCACATCGCGCACGAAAAGCACGACACAGGTTGACATAATATCCACCGCCGTCAGCGCCAGCGTCACCACGCCCGACACCACGAACGGAGCTCCCACCTTCTGCACGTCCTTATAATACAGCGTGAAAAACACAAGAAAGTGTGATTTATTTGATTGAATAACAACATGCTCACGTACGTGTCAAGAGCACCTCGACCCTCCTACTGCGAGAGGGGGCGCGCAAACGTTGAGCAAGGGGAGGTTTCGTAATCCTTGAAAGCAAAGCATTATTAAGCTCTCCGTGCACATTAGAAGCAACATAATATAATTAACAGAAAACCATTAACATATTCTAAGATACATAAAATAATATACATAATATAATATACATAATATAATATACGTAATACTATTAACATAACATAATATACATAATACTCAATGAACAACTCAGCATTTCATCGACCACCTCAGAATCACCCCTCATATATCTATTGTGCAACAAAAAGGGATTGTTGCGCTTGTCGTGCAACAATCCCTTTGCGATATTCAATTGCTCTCGCCAATCAGCTCCATGCGCTGTACCAGTTGCTGTAGTCCGCGCCTTGGCTTTTGGCCTCATACGTGCCTTTGAGCTTGGACATTACGCGCTCATAGGCCTCGCTGCCTTCTTCATAGGGGGTGGGGCAGTAGTTATTATAGTTGTCTCCCATGCGCCCGGCTTTTTCGAGGTCACTGCTGACGCAGCATGGGATCACGTCAAAGCCGTCGGACGTCACAGTGCCGTCGATGTCGCGCTTGAGCGTCACCTGGACTATCGCCGTGTCGGGGTCGGACGGGCGGGTGCTGCCGCCGAACACCCAGTTGCCCAGCGAGTAGAGAATCAACGTGCCGTTGTACTCCTCAATCGGCTGCAAGCAGTGCGGGTGCGACGCGTACACCAAGTCCGCGCCCGCATCGGCCACGGCGTGGGCAAGCTTGGTCTGGTTGTCATTGGGTGTGTAATAGAGCTCCAGCCCCCAGTGGAACATGCAAATCACATAGTCCGCGCCCTGCTCGCGCAGCGACTTCACCGCCGCAACTGCCTCGTCTTGCTTCCAGTCGGGGCGCATGTCGTTCCCGGCGGTGTAAATGCCGAGCTTGAGGCCGTTTTTCGTCGTGACGATTTGCGCCTGACGCTCCGTGCCGTAGGGCAGCCCCACTGCGTCCAGCGCGGCCAAAGTGCTCGTCAGCCCGGCCTCGCCGAAGTCGAGGCTGTGGTTGTTCGCAGTTGTCACGAAGTCCACGCCGCCCTCGGTCATGATGTTGGCATAGGCCGTCGGCGCGCGGAAATAGAACATCTGCGACGAACTCAGCCTCGTGTCGGACAGGGTGCACTCAAAGTTTGCCAGCGTGAACTCATCGTCGGCGAAGTATTGCACCGTGTTTGCAAACGGGTAAGCGTAGTTTTCGCCCACGGTCTTGGGCAGTCCCACATCGCTTTGCTCAAACTGCACGGACGACCACAGTGTGCAGTCGCCGATGCACGAAAGCGTGAAGTATTCCGGCTCAGGTTCGGGGGTCGGTTCAGGTGTGGGTTCGGGGGTGGGGGAGGGCGTTGCCTGCGCCGCCGCGAGTGCGGCGGCCTCTGCGGCTTGCTGAGCCTCCAGCGCGGCCTCCTCCGCTTTTAACACGTCCCCGCGTATCTTGAAAATCCATATCATCGCGGCCATGAGCGCCAATAGCACCACGCCCTGCAATATGGTTTTGCCAACTTTTTTCATCTGTGACAGTCCTCGGTGTAATCTGTTTTTCGCGTTTTGTCCCCGCTATTATACAATCATCCGCCTACCCCGTCAAGTGAGCACAAAAAGCAAGGGACATCCCCAAACAAAAGACGCAATTCAAAAGAAAATGTTTCAAACACGGCTCGCGCCTGTCATTATTCCCCCTTGACCACCAGCGGTTTCAGCTTTCTTCCAATCCACCCGGTCATGAGGTACAAGGCGTAGACTGCGACGCCGAGGGCGAACATGGTCGCGGTGTATAGGGCAAGCTCCGCCATGAACGTGAGCGGGGCGTCGTGCAGTGGCGTCATCCAGTCGTGCAGCATCCACAGACTGCGCACGAAGTCGTTGTCGTGCATGAGGTATACCATAAAGGTGGCGCTGCCGAGGAAGTTTATCACGCGGCTGCTGGGCATGCGAATGCGCCGGAAAAGCTCGAACAGGCAAAGAGATATCACAAACGGCACAACGCTCTCTTTTGAATATCCCTCAATCGTTTGCATGAAGGGATAGCTCTGGTTCTCCGCAATGAACGTGTCAATATTTGTCGTGGTGATGTTATATTGGCCGATATAGGTGAACGCATACCCCAACACGATGATGAGCACGAAAACATACGCACGGACATTCTCAAACGGATTGTAGCGCCGGATAAACCCGCCCACCGAGAACAGCAGCACGCCCAGCAGCAGCACGGGCAGCTCGGCGGAAATGCCGCACAGCAGGTCATGAGACCAAGCGAAAGAGATGAGACCGAACAGAGCGAGAATGAACGCCGCATATCGGCTGCGGTTGAGCTTGAACAAAAAGTCATTCAAAAACAGCGCCGCAATCACGACGACCGCGAGGTAATACCCCACGTACCACGTCGTCGAATTGAAAAGCGAAATGTTGTGCGCCGTTATCTTGCCGCCGACGAGAACGCGCACGGCGGACGAAATCAGCACGATGAGCACCGTGGAAAACGCGACCTGAAGCACCAGCTTTTTCGCCGTCTTTTTCAGATTGACGCTCTTGCCCTGCGAGGGCACGTGGTTTATCATGAAATACCCGGAAATCAGCAGAAACACATTGTTGCAAATCGGGCCGAATGTGCGAATCACGGTCATGATGAAGAGCTTGTTGTAAATCATCGGGTGATGGAACAGCTCCCCCGTGATAAGCTGATTGAGCATGCAGTGATATATGATGTGGTATGCGATTATCATCAGCATTGCAACAATTCTCAAGAGCTCGAAATTCGAGCTGCGTGTGTTGGCATTATCCGCGCGAAGCTCCATCGCAGTAAACTCCTTTGCATATATTCAAAATGGGCGCAAGGCCGTGTTTTGCCATGCCCGCTCACAAAATCCACCGCCATTTTACCATACGCGCCCAATATAGTCCACCTTTTTTCACCCCTTTTTTGCCCCCACAAACGCAACAGCCCTGCGTTTGCTTTCGCGGACGCAGGGCTGAAACTTATTTATCTATGTGGGGTGCTCGGCCTTGCGGCTTAGTACATGCCGCCCTTCAAAGCTGCAACTTCCTGAGCAAAAACGAATATAGCGGAAGAAGTATTATAATATCTTATCATAGAACAAATCCGCCTTTGATAAAAAACAGTACAAGTTCAGCTCAAAAAAAGTTCAATCGTGCTATTCTTGTATTGCAATTACAATTATCGATCCCATTCGTATGCCAGCTTCGGCCCTCCGTCAAAAGTGATCAGACCACAATATTCAAAGCCTTCACGTACAAGGATGTGCTGCATGACTTTGTTTTCGTCTTGCGTGTCTACACGAATTGCTTCAATCCCATTCTCAATGCAGAAATCTTTGACCAAGGTAATCGCTCTCTTTGATAATCCCTTCCCTCTGGCATTTTGAGAAAATGCCATTCTATGCACAACAGCATAAGGACGGTTCGTTTTCCATTCGCCATCGATCACGCGGTAGGCTGGCTCATCGCCAATGATGATACAGCAGTATCCGTAAATTTCATTCTCTTCTTCAAACACATAACCAATACCCGCTTTTATATCATCTTCAATCGTAGCAAGTGTTGGGTATCCCGGATGCCATTGCACAAATCCCATGGAGCTGTGATATGCTCTCGCATCTTCGATACATTGATAAGCTGTTTTTGCTTCATCCATTTTTGCTTTTCTTAATAACATAGTTTTTCTCCTTTTCTGAAAGATGCTCATAAATTCAATATAACAGATGGAATGTTTTCATTATGAACAAAAGATATTGACCATAGTTAATAAGTTTGATATAGTCAATATCGTGTAAAAACAATCCGATATATCGCATTTCTTTTATATTATACTAATAGTCTGATATATTGTCAACAGGAGAGGCACATGGATATTCAAAAAAATGTGGGGAAAAACATTAAAGCCATTAGAGAGCAAAAGAAACTCACCTTAGATTCAGCGGCAAAACTAACCGGAGTCTCCCGAAGTATGCTTGCGCAAATTGAAAAAGGAGAAGTAAATCCTACGATTTCTATTCTTTGGAAAATTGCAAATGGGTATAAGGTGTCGTTTACTTCACTTGTTAAATACGACACTCCTTCCCTTTTGATAAAATCAGAAGAAGTAGCCCCGCTTATTGAAGATGATGAAAAATATATAAATTATCCCGCTTTTCCGTTTCAAGAAGATAAACAGTTTGAAACGTATCGTATTGAAATAAAAGAAGGTGGATATTTGCAGGCTCAACCCCATTTGGACGGAGCCGAAGAATATATCACTGTTTTTGACGGTGAAGTTGAGATCGTAGCTGATTCGGAAGTATTTCGGCTGAAAAGGGGCGATTCGGTATGTTTTAAGGCAGATGTGCCCCATTCTTATAAAAACCCAGGAGCAGCAACAGCATATTTAAGTATGATCATTTATTATCCACAAAAATGAGATGCCGTTCAACGTAAGAAAACTCGGCACCTGCTATTGGCAGGTGCCGAGTTTTGTTGCCCTATGATGCGCTTGATTTTTTGACGTAAGTTTGGCGCAAACCCGCTTTTGCACATCCGAAAATCAAGCAGTTTCAACGCTTTGCGACGGCTTAGTACATGCCGCCCATGTCGCCGCCTGCGGCGGGCATGGGGGGATTCGTCACCGGCATATCCGCAACGAGGCTCTCGGTCGATACCACCATATCGGCCACCGAGGCGGCGATTTCAAGCGCGCTGCGGCAGACCA
>CAZXVA010000008.1:0-46485 GCA_964644305.1 uncultured Oscillospiraceae bacterium | reverse complement strand
CGTTTGTTTTTTATACAAGCATAAAACCGAACGCGCGAGTTGTCAACCGGGAAAAAAGAAGTGCTGCGCGAGCAGCACTTCTTTTTTATTTGCCCAAGTAGGCTTTTTTGACGGCTTCGTTGACCAACAGTTCTGCGCCGGTGCCGCTGAGGGTGACGCTGCCGGTTTCGAGAACGTAGGCATAGTCGGCGGTTTTGAGCGCCATGTTGGCGTTTTGCTCGATAAGGAGGACGGTGACGCCTTTTTTGTTGATCTCCTTGATAATATCAAATATGCCGCGGACGACGAGGGGCGCGAGGCCGAGGGACGGCTCATCCATCATGATGAGCTTGGGTCGGCTCATGAGCGCGCGCGCCACGGCGAGCATCTGCTGTTCGCCGCCGGAGAGCGTACCGGCAAGCTGCCACGAGCGCTCTTTCAAACGCGGGAAAAGGGAGAACACCCAGTCGATATCAGCGCTCAAATCGTCCTTGCGGAGATATGCGCCGATTTTGATATTCTCCAAGACGGTCATGTTGTCAAACACGCGGCGTCCTTCTGGGACGAGCGTGATGCCCTTGGAGACGATGTATGACGGGTCTTTGCCGACGACACTGTCACCCTGAAACTCAATGTCACCGCTGCCGGGCTTGACGAGACCGGCGATGGCCTTGAGCGTGGTGGATTTGCCGGCGCCGTTTGCGCCGATGAGGGTGACGATTTTGCCCTCGGGCACGTCGAAACTAATCCCCTTGACGGCCTCGATGCCGCCGTAATTGACCTTGAGATTCTTTACACTGAGAACAACATCACTCATCGTCGCTCACCCCCAAATACGCGTCAATAACATGCTCGTTGTTCTGAATTTCGGACGGGACGCCCTTGGCGATTAGCTTGCCGAAGTCGAGAACGTAAATCATGTCGCTGATGTTCATGACGAGATCCATGTGGTGCTCGACGAGGAAAACGGAAAGCTTGTACTCATCGCGGATTTGGACGATGAAATCGGCAAGCTCCAAGGTCTCCTGCGGGTTCATGCCGGCGGCCGGCTCATCGAGCAGCAAGAGCTTCGGCTCGGTGGCCAGGGCGCGGGCAATCTCCAAGCGGCGCTGAATGCCGTAAGGCAGGCTGCCGGCGACGTCGTCTTTGTACTTATCCAAGCCCTGCTCGGTGAGGAGCGCCATGGTCTCTTCGCGCATGCGCTTTTCCTCGGCGGAGTTGAGATGGAGCGCGGCGGAAAAGAAATTCTGTTTGGCACGCATGTGCTTGGCAATGAGCACGTTTTCAAAAACCGAGAGCTTGGAGAAAAGGCGGATGTTCTGGAACGTGCGCGCGATACCCTTGGCGGTGATGACGTCGGGCGTGTGGGACACGACCTTGTCATACTTGCCGAGGTTTTCGCCGGCGTAGAGCTTTTTCATTTTGCCCTGCGGGTGGTTTTCGACGATGGTCTCGCCGTAAAAGTCAATTTTGCCGTTGGTCGGCTCATAGACGCCGGTGACGCAGTTGAAGGCCGTGGTCTTGCCCGCGCCGTTCGGGCCGATGAGGGCGACAATTTGACCCTGATCAATGTCAAGATTGAGGTTGTTGACGGCGACGACGCCGCCGAACTGCATGGTTATGTTTTCAATATGAAGAACGTTTTCAGCCATTGCCGCGCGCCGCCTTTCTGCCGGATTTTTTGAAGAGCTTCTTGAAGAAGCTGATTATCCCCTGCCAGGAAAACTCCCTTGTACCCATGATGCCCTGACGATAGAAAAGGACGATAAGCATGATGACGACGGAGAACACCACCATGCGGAAGCCGCCGCGCATGAACGGAATGTTCACGCCGAGGTAGGTTTGCGAGTCATCGAGGAAGCGCAGCCACCACTCGGAACAGGCGATGTACAGAAAGCTGCCCAAAACTGAGCCTGTGACAGAGCCGATGCCGCCGATGACGACGATGAGCAAAATCTCATACGTCATGGCCGAGGTGAACGAACGCGCCTGAACGCTCGCCTGGAACATGGCCAGCAGCGCGCCGCCGATGCCGGCGAAAAAGGCGCTGGTGAGGAAGGCCTGCATTTTGGTCTTGGCGAGGTTGATGCCCATGGCCTCGGCGGCAATCTCGTCTTCGCGGATGGCCTTGAAGGCGCGGCCGTAAGAGGAGTTGATGAGCAGGACGATGAGGAAAATGCAGAACGCCGAGATGACGACGGGGGTGATTATGCTGTCGAACTTGGGGAACTTTTTGAGGATGTTGGAGGCGTTGGTGACAGGGCCGAGGACATCCCACTGGATGAGCGCGCGGAGAATTTCCGCAAAGCCGAGGGTTGCAATGGCAAGATAGTCGCTTTTGAGCTTGAGGCACGGCTTGCCGACAAGCCACGCGAACACGACCGCCACAAGCCCCGCGAGAATGACGCCCACAAAGGCCGGGAGGCAGACATTCACCACGCCGCCGTTGAAATACTGATAAACGCCGGGATGCTGCTCAAGGGGAATGGTCAAAATGGCATAAGTATAAGCGCCGAGCATCATGAAACCGGCCTGACCGAGGGAGAAAAGCCCCGTGAAGCCCGTCAAAAGGTTCATGGACACAGCAAGGAGCGAGTAGATGGCGGCCTTTTGAATGACGGAAGCGAGCATGGAATAATGCTGATACTCATCGACGTAGAAAAGCAGAGCCAAGATGACGACGATAAGCGCGGCGGAGAGGATGAAATCTCTTTTCTTATTAAGCTTTGTCATAATATCACACCTTCTCCGTAAGCTTTTCGCCGAACATTCCGTTGGGCTTGAACAAGAGCACCAAAATCAAAAGGGCAAAGGTAAAGGCATTGCTGAAAATGGCGATGGAGTCGTTGGCCTTGATGAGCGACTCGCAAATGCCGATTATATATGCGCCGAGGACAGCGCCGGGGATTGAACCAATCCCACCGAACACCGCCGCGACAAACGCCTTGAGGCCGGGCATCGCGCCGATTGTGGGGCTGACCTGACCGTAATTTGTGAAGTAAAGAATGGAACCGACACCGGCGAGGAACGAGCCGATGATGAACGTGACGGAGATGATGCTGTTGACGCGAATACCCATGAGGCGGGCCGTGTCAAAGTCCTTGGAGACCGCGCGCATGGCCATGCCGGTTTTGGTGTGGTTAATAAACAACACGAGCGCCACGACGAGGAGAATGGTCATCACGGGGGTGACGACGGTGATCACCTTGACCTTGAGCGCGCCGAGCATGAACGTGCCTTTCAGGAAGCTTATCTCCGGATAGGCACGGGCAAGGCCGCCGGTGATGTAGGTGGCGAGGTTTTGCAAAAGATAGCTGACGCCGATGGCGGAAATCATGACCGACATGCGGGGGGCGGAGCGCAGGGGCTTATACGCCGCGCGCTCAATGAGAAAGCCGAGCAGCACCGTCATGAGCAAGACCAAGGGAATGGCGACTGCCATGGGCATTGTCGCGCTCATGTACACCATGAAAAAGCCGGCCATCATGAAAATGTCGCCGTGGGCAAAGTTGATGAGACGCAGTATGCCGTAGACCATGGTGTAGCCGATGGCGATAAGCGCGTACAGGCTCCCGACAGTGATGCCGGAGAGCAGCAAGTCGATGTAATATGTGGCAGCGTGCATATTACGTGCCTCCTAACTAAAATGCATATAGTGCGCAGAAAAACGGAATGTTCCCCGGCGTGTTGCGCCGGGGAATACATCCGCCGATAAATAATCAGATTGAGTCGGATTACGAAATTATTCGCCGGTGTAGGAATCGGAGAAGACTATCTCGCCGTCCTGGAAGGTCTTGATGGCAACATAGTTCTTGATGGCGTCGCCGTTTTCGTCAAACTTCAGATCGCCGGTGACAAGACCCTCGACCTCAAGAGAGGCAAGCGCATCGCGGATGGCCTCGCCGTCGGTGCTCTGGGCGTTGAGGATGGCGTTGTAGGCGGCCATGTAAGCGTCGTAGCCGCAGGGAGTGACGGAGGAGATGGCGTCGGCCGTGCCGCCGTTATTCTCAAGGCGAGTGGCGTCGGCGGCGATCCATTCGAGGATGCCCTTGTTGAAGACAACACCGGCCTCGTTGTTCGTGTCGGACGCGTCAAAGAAGCAGGAGAAGAACACGCCGTTGGCGTTCTTGCCCGCGCGCTCGGCGATGGAGATATCGTCCCAAGTGTCGCCGGCCATGATCTGGCAGTCAACGCCGTTATCACGCGCCTGGTTGATTATCAGAGGAGCAGTCTCGATGGATACGGGGGCGAATATGCCGTCATAGCCCTCGGACTTGATGTTAGCCATAATGGTGGAGAAGTCAGTCTCGCCCGTCTGGAAAGTGACGGTGCTGCACTTGGCACCGGCGGCGAGCATGGCCTCGGAGAAGTAGTTGCCGAAGCCCGCAGAGTAGTCGTCACCGGCCTCGACTATGACAACGCAGTTTTCACAGCCCTGCTTGAGAGCGTAGTTCGCCATGACGGCGCCCTGGAACGGGTCAATGTAGGCGATGCGGAAGTAATAGTCATTGCCGAGAGTGACCTGGGGGTTGGTGCAGGAAGTGCCGATTGCGGGGAGCTTGGCCTCGGCAAAGAGGTCGCCCGCCGCGATGGCGCAGCCGGAGCCGTAGGTGCCGAGAACGATGGAGACGTTCTGGCTGATAAGAAGCTGAGCGGCCGTGGGCGCCTTGGAGGCGTCGGAGGCGTTGTCGGCGTAGACAAGCTCGACCTTGTAGGTCTCGCCGTTGATGTCAATGGTGGGGTAGAGAGAGTGGGCATACTCGATGCCGAGAATCTCTTTCTTGCCGCCGGCGGCGTTCTGGCCGGACTGCGGCTCGAAAATGCCTATCTTGACGACCTTTTCGCCTTTATCGGACGAGCCGCTGCTCGAACCGCCGCAGGCGCAAAGCGCGAAGACCATCACGAGGCACAGCGCGATTGCAATTATCTTTTTCATTGTGTTTCCCTCCGTAATATAATGTATCGCCCGGTAATTGAGTCCGCAGGGCGCGGACACGTGTATCTCTTATGCGATATTTGTATTATGCACTATGACGCGCTAAATTGCAATAAATGCATTTGACTAAATTCAAAAAATATTTTCTGAATTTTTATGAAAATTTCACAATTTTCGGGCTGATTCGCCAGTCCTCGCCGCCTTTTCTCTCCTGTTTTGCCCGAAAAGAGAGGGCATAAAGGTCATGGGCGGATACGCCGACGGCGAACACGCGCCTGCAATTGTCCGCGAGCGCAGACACGGCGGCGGGCTTTGTGACGACGGGGAGGCCGTCATCGCGGTCATTGAGCGGCCGCAAAAGAGCGCAGCCGCGCTCATTTGCGGCGAGGACGCGGATATAGGGCGGCGTCCCCGCGGCCATGTCGGCGGTGACGCCAAGGGCGGCGCACATGCACATGCGGCGGATGCGCGCGAGGGCATAGCGCTTGGTTTTCGCGGCGGCGAGGACGGCATCGAGCGTGGGTTCGGCGCGGGCGGCGGCGTACAGCCGCTCCCCCGCCCCGCCGGCGGCGTCCGGCAGCGCGCAAAACGCCTCGCGCGGGAGCGAACGCAATCGGGAGAGCACGGCAAGCTCAATGGCATCGGGGTCGGCAACTCTGCCCTTTTCCCGCTCGGCATCATAAACGGCGTTTGCCGGGGCGGGGATATACTCCGCTGTGTCTTCGCCGCGCAGTATGCGGCGGCGGATGTCCATGGCCGAGGGGAGAGCGGAGTCGTCATTTTGCACATCGTGTCCCGCACCGGCGCGGGGCACGGTGATGGGCGCGAGGTCAAGGGAGAGGGTGTTGACGGCCTTGAGATATTCCACGGCAAGGATGTTGTTCGGCTTTTCCAAAAGCGCGGCAAGCGCGCCGAGCCTGCGCTCAACGGCGATTTGGCGCGCGGCGGCGTAGGACAGATTTGCGTTTTCGCTCAGCAGGTCGCGGACGGCGGCGTTCATGGCGTCATCGCACAGCGCGTCGGCAAGGGCTTTGAGCGGGGCGATGTCCCCGCATTCGCTGCCGAAGCTGATATACTGCGCGCCGCAGGCGGCGAGCAGCGAAACGGCACCGCGGGCAAAGCCCTCGGCAGACGACAGCGCCCACGGCGCGGGCAGCTCGACCACGAGGTCAACCCCGGCGTGCACCGCCGCCTCGGCGCGGGCGAACTTCGAGTAGATCGCGGCCTCACCGCGCTGGACAAAGTCGCCGGACATGGCGCAGACAATGGCGCACTCCTCCCCCAGCGCTTCGCGCGTTTTGTTGATGTGATATTCATGGCCGAGGTGAAAGGGATTATACTCCGCGACGATGCCCACCGTTTTCATGGCGTTCCTCCGTAAAATAGTACTTGCGTTTTTGTGATTTTGTATTAAAATAGGTGCAGAGATATTCTACTTAATTTCAAAGCAATTTACAATAGCAGAAAGGACAGAATGCAATGAAAATTCTTGTCATCAACGCAGGGAGCTCTTCCCTGAAGTATCAGCTCATCGACATGGAGACCGAGCAGGTCATGGCCAAGGGTCTGTGCGAGCGCATCGGCATCGACGGCCACCTCAAGCACACCCCGCTCGTCGGCGGCAAGCCCGTGTTCAACGAGGATCTGCCCATGCCGACCCACTCCGAGGCCATCGCCGCCGTCATCGACAAGCTCACGAGCGCGGAATACGGCGTTGTCACGAGCATGAAGGAAATCGACGCCGTCGGCCACCGTGTCGTCCACGGCGGTGAGAAGTTCGCAAGCAGCGTGAAAATCGACGACGCCGTCATGGCGGCGATTGACGAGTGCACCCCGTTCGCGCCCCTGCACAACCCCGCAAACATCACCGGCATCAACGCCTGCAAGGCAGTCATGGGCGACGATGTGCCCATGGTGGCAGTGTTCGACACCGCGTTCCACCAGACCATGCCGGGCAAAGCATATATGTACGCGCTGCCGTATGAATACTATGAAAAGGACGGCGTGCGCCGCTACGGCTTCCACGGCACGTCTCACCGCTATGTCTCCTCCCGTTGCGCCGAGCTTATGGGCAAGGACATTGCGGAGCTGAAGATCGTCTCCTGCCACATGGGCAACGGCTCTTCTATCTGCGCCGTCGACGGCGGCAAGTGCGTGGACACCTCCATGGGCTTCACGCCGCTGGTCGGCCTGCCGATGGGCACGCGCTGCGGTGATCTCGACCCGGGCGTGATGCAGTACATCATGAATAAATACGGCATCGGCATCGACGATATGCTCAACATTCTCAACAAGAAGTCCGGCGTGCAGGGCATTTCCGGCGTGTCGAGCGACTTCCGCGATCTCGACAACGCCGCCGAAAACGGCAACGAGCGCGCAAAGCTCGCCCTTGACATGTTCGCCTACTGGGTGGCGAAGGTCGCGGGCAGCTACGTCGCGGCAATGAACGGCGTCGACGCCATCGTGTTCACCGCAGGCGTGGGCGAAAACAGCAAAGAAACCCGCGCGGCGATTTGCGAATACTTCGGCTATCTCGGCGTGAGCATCGACTCCGACGCCAACTCCAAGCGCGGCGAGGACATCATGATCTCCACCCCCGACAGCAAGGTCAAGGTGTTCGTCATCCCCACGAACGAGGAGCTTGTCATCGCAAGAGACACCAAGGAAATCGTGGAGAAGTAAATGAAAGATATAAGCGTTTCCCCGCCTGTGGGGAAACGCTTATTGCAAATTATGCGCCCCGCGCTTGACAAAGGTGCGGGAGGGGTTGTATAATGAATCTGCAAAGAGCACTGCGACAAGCGGTTAGCTCCGCAAGATTGAATTCATAGCATATCTATGAAACCGTCACTTGCCAGAGTGGCGGTTTCTGCTACGTACAACAAACTGGAACATTAACCAGCGTAATGTCAGCGTTATTGTAAGTCGCATACGCTCCACCCCCTTTCAAAAGGAGATGATGAGCCGGCCGCCTGCCGTTGTGCAGTGCTCTAAGGGCACTATGTACCATTGACAGAATATCACAACATTTGAGAACATGCAAGAAAAAAGCATAATAATTGCGTTTTTTTGCCGAAAATCCGCCCGGCTGGGGTCAGCCGGGCGGATTTTTACGCTTATTTAATCTCGGTGACGGTGTAGTCCTTGGCCTCGACGGCGGCGCGGAGAAGCGCGTCATCAACGGGGGCGGCGAGAGTGACGACGGCTGTGCCGTCGGCATGGCTGACCTTGGCCTCGCTCACGCCTTCGACGGCTTCAAGAGCCTTTTTGACGGCGGCCTCGCAGTGCGGGCACATCATGCCGGTGATTTTCATTGTCTTTTCCATGGTTTTTTCCTCCTTGACGGGTTTTGATTTTTTATGCTTTTTTCTGTCGTGGCTTGCGTCACGAAGCTTGAACAAGTTAAGGCGCAGGGCGTTGGACACCACGCAGAAGCTCGACAGGCTCATGGCCGCCGCGCCCAGCATGGGGTTGAGCGTCAGGCCGAGGGACACGAACGCCCCCGCCGCGACGGGAATGCCCACGGCGTTATAGAAAAACGCCCAAAAGAGGTTTTCGCGGATGTTGCGGAGTGTGGCACGGCTGAGGCGCAGGGCGGCGGGCACATCGCTCAAGCGGCTGTTGACGAGCACGACGTCCGCCGCGTCCAAGGCGACGTCCGCGCCCGCTCCGATGGCGATGCCGACATTGGCGCGCGTGAGCGCGGGGGCATCGTTTATCCCGTCGCCGACCATGGCGACGCTGCCTTCACGCATGAGGCGGCGGATTTCGGCCTCTTTCCCGTCGGGCAGCACCCCGGCGATGACCTCGTCAACGCCCACCTCACGGCCTATCGCCTCGGCTGTGCGCCGGTTGTCGCCGGTGAGCATCACCACGCGCACGCCCATGTTTTTCAGCTCCCGCACGGCCTCGGCACTGTCGGGCTTTATGACATCGGCCACGGCGATTATGCCGAGCGGCGCGTCACCACGGGCGAAAAGCAGTGGGGTCTTGCCCTCGGCGGCAAGGGCTTGCGCCCGGTCTGTCAGCGCCGTGGGCAGGGCGACAAGAGAGGCAATATAATCGAGCTTGCCGCCGACGAGGCGAACGCCGTCAAGCGCGGCTTCAAGGCCGTTGCCGGGCAGGGCACGGAAGTCGCACACATCGTGCGCCGCGGCGGCGCGCTCACGCGCGCAGTCGGTCACGGCGCGGGCAAGCGGGTGCTCGCTTTTTGTCTCCAGCGAATAGGCAAGGGAGATGAGCGCGTCCTCGCTCACGCCCTCGGCGGGGACAATGTCCGTCACGCGCGGCTCGCCGGAGGTGACGGTGCCCGTTTTGTCGAGGACGACGATGTCAACACGCCCTGTCTCTTCCAAAGATGCGGCGGTTTTGAAGAGTATGCCGTTTTTCGCGCCGAGGCCGCTGCCGACCATGATGGCCACGGGCGTGGCAAGGCCGAGGGCGCACGGGCAGCTGATGACAAGCACGGAGATTCCGCGCGCGAGAGCAAAGCCCACGCCGCGCCCCAAAATGAGCCAAACCGCCGTGGTGACAACGGCAAGGGCGATAACCGTGGGCACAAACACGCCCGACACCTTGTCGGCCAGCTTGGCAATGGGCGCTTTCGTGGCCGCCGCGTCCGAGACCATCTGGATGATTTGAGAGAGCGTCGTGTCCTCGCCGACGCGCGTGGCGCGACAGCGCAGGAAGCCGGACTGATTCACCGTCGCGGCGGAGACGCCATCCCCCGCCGCCTTGTCGGCGGGGACGCTCTCGCCCGTGAGCGCGGCCTCGTTCACGGCGCTTTCCCCGTCGAGGACGACGCCGTCAACCGGAATGCTTTCGCCGGGGCGGACGAGAAACACGTCCCCCACCTTGACCTCTTCGACCGGGACAGTCACTTCAGCCCCGCCGCGCTCGACGGTGGCGGTTTTCGGGGCGAGGCGCATGAGAGCCTTGAGCGCGTCGGTGGTCTTGCCCTTCGAGCGCGCTTCGAGCATTTTGCCGACGGTGATGAGCGTGAGTATCATGGCGGCGGATTCAAAATAAAGCTCGTGCATATACCCCGCCGCCGCAGTCACATCGCCGCGCGCAACCGCGCCCGTCATGGCGAAGAGGGCATAGGTGCTGTAAACAAATGCGGCAGACGAGCCGAGGGCGACAAGCGCGTCCATGTTCGCCGCGCGGTGAAGCATGCTCTTGAAGCCGCTGATGAAAAAGCGGCGGTTGATGAGCATGACGATAATCGTCAACAGCAGCTCCACAAGCGCGACGGCGACGAAATTGCCCTCGAAAAACCCCGGCAGCGGCCAGCCCCACATGGTGTGACCCATGGAGAAATACATCAGCACCGCGAGAAAGCCGAGTGACGCGATTAAGCGGCGTTTGAGGCGCGGGGTCTCGTGGTCGGCGAGCGCGTCCTCCGCGCTTGCCGACCTCTCACTCTGCGTGGGCGCGCCCGCGCCCTTGAGCGACGCGCCGTAACCCGCATTTTTGACGGCGGCGATGATGGCCTCGGCCGAGGCCTTGCCCTCAACGCCCATGGAATTGGTCAGCAGGCTGACGGCGCAGGATTCCACACCCGCGACGGCGTTCACCGCCTTTTCCACACGCGCCGAACACGCCGCGCAGCTCATGCCCGTGACATTATATTGAGTCAAGGGTTGTTCCCCCTTTCGTATCTACTATTATAATAACGCTCACTTCATCAGTTTTTGGAGCGTGTTGACAAGCTCATCAATGACCTCATCGTTCCCGGCGCGGATATCGTCGGCCACGCAGGTGCGGATGTGGCTGGCCAAAAGCTCTTTGTTGAAGGCGTTCATCGCCGCCGTCACTGCCGCGGACTGCACCAAAATATCCGGGCAATAGGCGTTGGCCTCGACCATGCCGCGTATGCCGCGAATCTGACCCTCAATACGATTGAGGCGGTTGATGAGCTTGGTGTATTCCTCCTCGCCGCGCTCCTTTTTGCGGTGGGTGCAACAGCAATTTTCGTCCATGCCGGTCCTCTCCTTGCTCAAATTATACCCCCGTGGGGTATTCTCTATGCGCTCAATATATACCCCCCAGGGGTATTTGTCAAGGGAAAAATCATGCGCCGCTATTGCGGCGCGGCGCGGGGTTTGGTATAATAACGGCGTACAGGCAGCGTGTGTCTGTCGAATGAAATTTATACGAAAGGTCGTATTTTGAAAAATGGCTGTTGAAATCATCACCTCTCCGAACGCACCGGCGGCAATCGGCCCGTATTCGCACGGCACGAAGTGCGGCAACTTCATATTCACGAGCGGCCAGTGCCCGTTTTACCCCGGCACGGGCGAGGTAGAGCGCGACGTGAAAAAGGCCACCGCTCTTGCGCTCAGCAACGTCCTCGCCGTGGTCGAGGCCGGCGGCGGCAAGCTGACCGACATCGCCAAGGTCGAAATTTTCGTCAAGGATCTGGCCAACTTCGGCACGATAAACGAGGTTTACGCCGAGTTCTTCGGCGAGCACAAGCCCGCCCGCTACTGCGTGCAGGCCGCCGCCCTGCCCAAAGACGTGGAGCTTGAAATCGCCGCCACGGCGTATGTGGGGTGATATAAAAATAACCTGTCGGTTCGACAGGTTATTTTTATATTATTTGCTTTTATATTACTTGCTCTTTTTCTTGAAAATCTGCTTTCGGAAGAGTATCACATTCATCACGATAAAGAACGCCACGAGGATGATGAACGTCAGCACGGGTTTGACCGGAGCGAGAGTGGCGAGGAGCATGAGGGGGAAACCGAAGATTATTGCGGGGAAGTTTTGATAAACGAGGTTATCCGAAACCGGGGTTTTGAAATCGCCGTCTATCTCGCGGAGGAGAATTATGCCGGTGCTGGCCGTGCCGGTGAGCATGCCGTACATGGCGAGAAATTGCTCCTGCGCATACTCCGGGAAAAGCACCTTGGCGATCCAGAGGTTATAAACATAAGTGATCACAAGGCCGATGACGCCCATGATGAGAATGACGCCCCAATAATCCTTCAACACGCCGAGGCGGATGGCCGCGATGCCGGCCACGACCATGAGGTCATAAAAAAGATTGCTCGCGCGCGTCATGAGAAAGCCGTTGACATGGTCTTTTTTCATGATGCCTTTTTTCTTCAAAAAGCCCATGAAGAGCTTAATGAGCGTGGCGGAGAGGACGCCGATGAGGAAGTTGAAGCCGAAAATGACGGATTTCATGCCGGGCATCAGCTCGCCCAGGAGGCACATGATGAAATAAGCGAGCATATACGCCGCCGCGATGAGCGCGATTTGCACGGTGAGCTTGTCGACACTGTCCTGCATGGGGATCTCATTGTCGGACTGCACCTGCTCGGAGCTGAGGCTGCCCTCGGCAACGTCGCGGCGCTTTATCAGGCCGCGCTTGTTGAGAATGTTGAGGTGGATGACGCCGCCGATGCTGGCCGAGAGAAAGCCCAGCGCCGCGATGGTCAGGCCGAAGCTCTTGCCGCCGACAAAGCCGAAGTCGCGCTCATAGATATTGCCGTAATTGAGCGCCTGACCCGTGCCCTGCCCGTATCCGAACGGGAGGAGCACACCCGCCGCGACAAAAAAGCCGGAAATCACCTTGGCGGCGATGATGGAGATGGCAAGGCCGAACACGGCCTGCAAAAGATAGGTGGCGACGGTGGTGACGCCGGTGTTGAAAATTTCCTCGGTGCGCTTTTTGGTGAGCTTGGACGAGGAGGGCTTGAACGTGGCGGCGATGAAGCCGAGGGCGAGGCAGTGATAAGTGAGAATTTCGAGCTTATCCGTGCCGTTGCCGCCGAAAAAGGCCGTGTCGAACATCGCCGTGCCGGTGATGAGCTTGAAAAGCTCGGCAATGATGAGCAATATGCCGCCGCCGAGGACGGACACCGGTATGAGCGAGTTTTTCAGCGCGGGAATGCTGCGGCGGAGAATATTCGCGCCCAAAAGGCTCAAAAGCAGCACGGCGAGCAGATTGAAGCTGCCCCAAACACTATAATCCCAAAAACTTTCCATGGTCGTCTCCCTTGCTTATGTTTTTATGGCAATAATAAATATTGACGTATTTCAAGGCGTTGAAGTGCTTGTCGCCCTTGATTTGATAGACGCGGTCGGCGTGATAAATGTTGAGCTTGTTGCGGCCGAGAACCGACATGGCCGTGACGGCGTCGTACTCAAACACCAACTCCTGCGCCGTGCCCCCGTCGATGACCACCCTGTCGCCGTAGAGCGCGAGGGCGGCGGATTTGCGCAGGGTGTGCTTTCTTTTATAAACCTCCACCTCGCTCAAGCGCGCGCAGTCTGTGAACATGGGGGTGTCCGAATAATCCGCAAGGTTGAGCGCGCGGACGAAATCGGACTGATAATCATACCATTGGGCAAAATATTCAAACGGGAAGTCAAAGCCCACGCCGCGCAGGCGCTTGTCCGCGCCGTATTCGATTTTCGCGCGGCAGGTCGTGCACTCGGTGAAATTGCCGCGGCTTTCAAAGCGGCTCAGGCCGCAATTTGGGCAGACGTAAACCGCCCGCTCAATATACTCGGCGCGGCGGCGCGAGCGATATTCGCCGCCGGGGGCGGCCTCGTCGACGCAAAGCCCGGTTTTAATCTCCCGCAAAAGCTCGGCGGGGGGCATGGCGGCATACTCCGTCGGCTCGATGATGCGCGCGACGTAAGCGCGCATTTTGCCACGGCGAACCTTGTCGCTCCAGCGGGGCCGGACGCCGTAACCGCCCTCGATGCGATAAAGCGCGATGGGGAGAGAGAGCTTTTTGGCAAGGGCGGCGATGGCGGGGTTGATATACTCGGTGCGGCCGCTGTATGTGCGGTTGCCCTCCGGGGCGAGGGCGATTGTGCCGCCCTCGCGCGCCACGCGCAGACACGCGCGCACGGCAGCGATATCCGTGGTCTGCTTTTTAATCGGAATGGGCGCGACGAGGCAGCGCAGCACGCTCGACACCCAGCCGAGGGAGAAAATGTCCTCCGTGGCGAGATAATAAATTGCGCCGCGAAACGACATGCCGACGAAAAACTGGTCGAACGGCGTTTGGTGATTATATAGTATAAGGTAGGGTCTGTCCCCCTGTGCCGCGAAGCGTTCGGGGCGGACGCCGTATTTCAGGCGCGTATACGGCGCGAGCACGGCGAAAACGAGGTTGCGCACGAAGTGGTGGTGCGGCTTAATCCATTTTTTGTCGGTCATTGCTTCTCCGTTTGTCAGCTTCAACTTTCAGTGACTATATTTTAAGGAGCGGGGCGCGCTTTGTCAAGAATTGTTGAAGATGTTAACGCAATGTTTACGCGCGGGCGCAAAATCGCGTTGCATTTGGGCGCGGCACGGGCTATAATGTCAAGAGAGAAAAGATTCGGAGGAGTTGCAATGCGCTTATTTGATATACTCGGCCCGGTGATGGTGGGGCCGTCGAGCAGCCACACGGCGGGCGCTGTGCGCATCGGGCTGACCGCGCGCAAAATACTCGGCGAGGAGCCGATTTTCGCCGACATTTCGCTGCATGGGAGCTTTGCCATGACAGGGCGCGGGCACGGAACGGACTGCGCGCTGATTGCGGGGCTTTTGGGAATGCAGCCGGATGATTTGCGCATTCCGCAAAGCTTTGAGCTTGCCAAGGAGCAGGGGCTTGACTTCACCTTTCACAGCGTGAATTTGCGAAACGCGCACCCGAACACGGCGCAGCTGCGCCTGACGGGCAAAAGCGCGCGGCGGCTGGATATCGTGGCGGAGAGCATCGGCGGCGGGCGGATTCGCGTGGTGTCCATCGACGGGATTGAGGCCAACTTCTCCGGCGAGCACAACACCCTCATCGTCCACAACAAGGACTACCCCGGCCACGTCGCCGCCGTGACAAACGCGCTCATGCGCCACGGGATAAACATCGCCACGATGCAGCTTTATCGCAACGCGCAGGGCGGCAAGGCCGTGATGGTGCTCGAATGCGACGAGGCGCTGCCCGCCGAGCTTGAGGGACAGCTGATGGCCGTGGACGGGATAATGAAAGTGACCATATTCAACAGGGAGGAGACGGCATGAGCTTTAATTCCATTGCCCTGATGCTCAAAACAGCCCGGCGCACGGGCGAGCCTTTATACAAAATGATATGCGACGACGACTGCCGCGAAAACGGCTACGGCGCGGACGCCTCGCGGCGGCAAATCCGCGCGCTGTGGGACGCGATGCGCCAGTCGAGCGCGCAATATAACCCCGCCGACCGCTCAAACAGCGGATTCATCGGCGGCGATGCCGCGCGCTTGCGCGCCGCGGCCGACGCCGGGCGGTTGCTCGGCGGGGAGTATTTTTTGCGCGTGACGGAGGAGGCGCTGAAGGTGGCGGAATGCAACGCCTGCATGAAGCGCATTGTCGCCGCGCCGACGGCGGGCAGCTGCGGCGTTTTGCCGGCGGTGCTGCTGCCGCTTTGCGAGCAAAACGACATTGACGAGGAGATAATCCTCCAAGCCTTGTACATTGCGGCGGGCTTCGGCCAAGTGGCGGCGATACGCGCGAGCGTATCCGGCGCGCAGGGCGGCTGTCAGGCGGAAATCGGCGTGGCCAGCGCGATGGCCGCCGCCGCGCTCACGCACATCATGGGCGGCGGGGACGAGGCATGCGCACACGCTTTCGCCATGGCGCTGAGCAGCCTGTTGGGGCTGGTGTGTGACCCCGTGGCGGGGCTGGTGGAGATTCCGTGCGTCAAGCGCAATGTGATAGGCGCGGTGAACGCCGTGAGCGCGGCGAACATGGCGCTCGCGGGGATTGAAAGCCGCATTCCCGCCGATGAGGTCATCGACGCGATGGGCGAGGTGGGCGACGCGCTGCCCTCTTCCCTGCGCGAAACGGGCTTGGGCGGCCTCGCCGCCACGCCCACGGGGAAAAAGCTCGCCGAAAGCGTGATGCAGGGCGGCGCGTTTTGATATTCCGATAGTGACAAGCGTGCAAAGGCATGCTATAATATAAAAAAATTTTTTACGGAGGACTTGACATGAACTATCTCGGCATTGAGGCCAACATCAAAAACCGGCCTGAGCTTGACCCGGATTTTTACCCGCTTTATAAATTCAATCAGGCGTTTCTCGCCTCCGCGAAAAAGCCGATCGGCGTGGCCGTGGAGCGCGCAGACGGCGAAATGGCCGCTGTGAACACCTTCATTCACGGCACGCCCGACATGCTGGAGGCCGACAGATATTATATCCGCCGCCTCGTCAAGTCCATTTTGTGGATGAAGGGCGGCTGGCGCGTTTACATCAGCGGCGACAAGGACATGTATGACTACATCGCCGAGTGCTTCTCCGAAAGCGGCAATCAGGCGTTCGACCGCGGGTTTTTCACAAACATCTACGAGCGCGAGTTTGAAGTGGTGTACACCGACACCCTCCCCGCCGCAAAGGATTCGCCCAAGCCCGCAGGCGGGCATTTCGACGGCTGCCGCATAGGCTTTGACGCCGGCGGGAGCGACCGCAAGGTCTCCGCCGTCATCGACGGCGAAACGGTTTACTCCGAGGAGGTTGTGTGGTTCCCCAAGACGAATCCCGACCCGGATTATCATTATGACGGCATAGTCTCGGCGCTGAAAGCGGCGGCGGAGCACATGCCGCGCGTGGATGCGGTGGGCGTTTCCTCGGCGGGCATATACATAAACGACCGCACCATGAGCGCCTCGCTTTTCCTGAAAGTCCCCGCTGAGCTTTATGAGAAAAAGGTCAAGGATATTTACATCCGCGCCATCACCGACACCTTCGGCGATGTGCCCTTCAACGTGTTCAACGACGGCGACGTCACTGCGCTTGCAGGGGCGATAAGCCTTGAGGACACGAATATTCTCGGCATCGCCATGGGCACGAGCGAGGCCGGCGGCTATGTGGACGAAAACGGCTGTGTCACGGGCTGGCTCAATGAGCTGGCGTTCATCCCGGTGGACGCAAACCCCGACGCCATGCAGGACGAATGGTCGCTTGACATCGGCTGCGGCGTGAAGTATTTCTCGCAGGACGGCGTGATAAAGCTCGCGCCGCGCGCGGGGATTGAGCTTGACGCGGCGCTGTCCCCGGCGGAAAAGCTGAAGGTCGTGCAGCAGCTCATGGCCGAGGACGATGAGCGCGCCGCCGCGGTTTACCGCAGCTTGGGCGTGTACCTGGCGCACTCGCTGGTGATGTATCACAGCATGTACGGTTTCCGCCACGTACTGCTGCTCGGCCGCGTGATGAGCGGCAAGGGCGGCGAGCTGATAATCTCAGAGTGCGAGCGCGTGCTTCACGATGAGTACGCCGAGCTTGCCGACAAGCTCCATCTCGCCCTGCCGGATGAAAAATTCCGCCGCGTCGGCCAGTCCGCCGCCGCCGCCTCCCTGCCGGAGATTAAGAAGTGAGCTATTGAATACGCAACAGCCGTATGCGACTTGGGCATACGGCTGTTTTGTTTATTTTGCGGTTTTGGCGGCCATGGTGCGGTAGTCGGAGCATTCGCAGACGCTGTCGGGCGGGAAAAACTCCTCCACCGGGAAGCGGATGCGCGAGAAAAGCATGCAGGGGTCTTCGTCCCCCGCGACGCCGGGGCACTCCTTGTCGGGCATGCAGTAATCATAGGCGGGAATCAAAAGCTGGGTGTCCCGCTCAAGACGGACGATGCTGAACTGACCGAGCGTGACAAACCAGCGGCGCGCCGTATCCGTGAGCACAAGCGCCTCGGAAAAGGCCGAGGTGATGAAATCCGGGATGCGCCGCTGCTCGACCTCGGTGGGGATGAGGCACTCGGCGTCGACGAGCTTGCTATGCAGGCAGATAGGCTCGACGGCGTTGACCGTGGCCGTGGGCAGCTCGTCGACCGTCGCCGCGGCGGAAGCGCCGTCGGAGGAGAAGGACTTTACGCTGCCCTCACTGCCGAAGAGCATGACGCGCTTATCGAACACAGCAAGCCCCGTGCAAAGCTGGCCGGCGGGGAAGGTTTCGCAGGTGATGCGATAAAAATACGTGCAGTCAACGGTGTAATACCCGCGGTTATACCCCGTGGGCGAGACGCTGACATCGGCATAAAGCAGCTCCGCTGTCCTTGGGCGTATGCTCAGGGCGTTTTCTATGTAGGACTGCGAAGTCACAGTGGGATACACCCGCAAATCGTCCACGCAGTCCTTGTCGCGGCAGCTGTCGAAAATCTTCTTGGTATTGATGCATACGGCTTCTCGAATGCTCGCCGAGCCCTCAACAGGGCCGGGCACAACTCTGTCGGCCATAGATATACCTCCTGTTGTCCGTGATTAAAGCCGAGCGCGGGAAAATGCCCGGTTTCAATACAGTGTATGCGCCGCGCGGAGAATTTGCTCTTGAAAATGAGGGGAGATTATAATACAATATATTGTCCGGAATAAACGCAGGCGGGAAAGGAGAATCACCATGCAGAAATTCGGATTCATACACGAAAAGTTGGACATCAAAATCCTCATTCTGTTCATTCTGCGGCGGCTGCCGGGCGCGGTCGACCACGACACGCTGTGGGATCTGGTGCAGTGCGATGAGGGCGTGGTGTACTTCTATTTCGCCGAGTGTTTGGCCGAGCTTGTGGACACGGCGCACATCGACTATGCGGACAAGAAATATAAAATCACGGAAAAGGGCGCGCGCAACGCCGAAACGGTTGAAAGCAGTCTCCCCTACTCCGTGCGCATGAAGGCCGAGCGCATGCTCGCCCCCCTTGCCGACAAGATGCGCCGCGACGCGATGATAATCACAGAGCACTTCAAAACCGACAGCGGCCTCATTGAGCACCTCGCAATGTCAGACGGCGCGGGCGAGATAATCGACATGCGCCTTTTGATTGCAAGCGAAAATCAGGCCAAAATAATCGAGACCAACTTCCGCCGCGACGCGGAAAAAATATATCAGCAGATTATTGAGCTGGTGAGCAAGGAAGAGGACAAGGAGGAAACAAAATGAACTCTATCATTCCCGCAGGATACAAAAGCTTTTTGAGCATTTATGACACGCAAAAGGCCATCGGGCTGTTAAAGCGCCTTTTTGAGGACAGGCTGTGCGCACTTTTGAACCTTTACCGCGTGTCTGCGCCGCTGTTCGTCGAGTCCGGGTCGGGCTTGAACGACGATCTCAACGGCGTGGAGCGCCCCGTGTCCTTTGACATTCTCCGCTCCGACAAGACCGCGCAGGTTGTGCATTCCCTCGCCAAGTGGAAGCGCATGGCGCTCAAGCGCTACGGCTTTTACCCCGGCCGCGGGCTGTGCACCGACATGGACGCCGTGCGCCGCGACGAGGAGGTTTTGGACAATCTCCACTCCGTATACGTCGACCAATGGGACTGGGAAAAGGTCATCCTCGCGGAAAACCGCAATGTGGACTTTCTCAAATCCACCGTGATGGACATCGTGACCGCGATTTGCGACACGCAGGACACCATGCAGGCAATTTACCCTCAGCTCGGCGCACTCGGCAAGCTGGAAAGGCGCGTGTCCTTTGTCACGGCGCAGCAGCTTGAGGACATGTACCCCGACCTCACGCCCAAGCAGCGTGAGAATGCATACGTCCGCGAGCACAAGACCGCGTTCATCATGGGCATCGGCGGCGCGCTCAAATCCGGCAAGCCGCACGACGGGCGCGCCCCGGACTATGACGACTGGGCGCTCAACGGCGACATTCTTTTCTGGTATGAGCCGCTGGGGCTTGCGATGGAGGTGTCCTCGATGGGCATCCGCGTTGACCCGGAATCGCTCGACAGACAGCTCACACTTTCCGGGCACGATGAGCGGCGCGAGCTGCCCTATCACAAGGCGCTTTTGAACGGCGAGCTGCCGCTCACCATCGGTGGGGGCATCGGCCAGTCGCGCATATCCATGCTGCTTTTGGGCAAGGCACACATCGGCGAGGTTCAGGCCTCAATTTGGGACGATGAGACCGTATCCGCCTGCGAAAAGGCGGGCGTTGTGCTGCTTTAAGGAGGCGGGGAAACGGCCAAATGAGCTTTGTCAGCCTTCAGTTTTGGGCAGTGCTGCTGCCGCTGTGCTTTCTGTTTTATATTCTCCTCGGCAAGACCGCGCGCGGGCAAAACGTCGTTTTGCTCATCGCAAGTGTGATATTTTACGGCAGCTATGATGTGAAATACCTCATCATTCTTGCGCTCAGCATTGCCGTGACGTACCTCGGCGGGCTTATCGGCTCGCGCCAGGAGGATGCAACGCGCGCAAACCGGGTGTATACCGGCGCGTTTATCCTCAATCTTTTGATTTTGGTGATATTCAAATATACCGGCTTTCTCGTGGGCAACCTCAACTCGCTGTTGGGGCTGTTCGGGGTGTCGGTCGCCATGCCGAAGATACTTTTGCCCGTGGGGCTTGCGTTTTACACCTTCCAAAGCTCCACTTACCTGCTCGATCTCAAATCCGGGCGGGCCGAGCCTGAGCGCGACATCATCAATTACAGCCTTTTTGTCGCGTTTTTCCCCACGGTGGTGTCAGGCCCGATTCTCCGCGCGGCAAGCTTTCTCCCGCAGATTCGCACCCGGCGCGAGGTGAGCTGGGAGCGGTTTGAAATTTTCCTGTTCACATTCCTTTGGGGCGCGATGCTGAAGCTGGTGCTCTCGGACAGGCTTTCCGGCTTCGTCACGCATGTTTTCACGAGCTATTATAATTACGGCGGCTTCATCATGTTCATCCACATGATAGCCTCGATGCTGCAGCTTTATGTGGACTTCGCGGGGTACAGCTATATGGCGATCGCCGTGGCGGCGCTGTTCGGCTTTGACATTCCGGATAACTTCCGCCAGCCGTGGTTTGCCACGTCGGTGGCCGGAATGTGGCGGCGCTGGCACATCTCGATGACGAGCTGGTTCACCGATTATCTTTACATACCCCTCGGCGGCAGCCGCCGGGGCACGGTGAGAAAGTATTTGAACACCTTCATCGTCTTCACCGTCAGCGGCATGTGGCACGGCGCGTCGTGGACATTCGCGTTTTGGGGCTTTGTCGCCGCGATGTACACCACCGTCGGCGCGCTGACGCTCCCCCGGCGCAAACGCGCGTGTGAAAAGCTGAGCATTGACCGGACGACCTTCGGGTATAAATCGCTCCAGCGCTTCATCGTGCTGGTGCTGATGAGCATAAACGTTGTGCCGTTCAGCATCGGCGGGCTGAAGGCCACAGCAGTGTATTTCATACGCATGATAAGCGTGTGGAATCCGTGGGTGCTATTTGACGGCACGTTTGCCACCCTCGGCATGACGGCGACAGACTGGGCGGTTGTGCTGTTCTTCGGCGCGGTGATGCTGTCCGTGTCCGCCCTGCGCGAGCACGGGTACAGCGTGCGGTTCATTTTGAAGCAAAACGGCGTATTCCGCGCCGCGCTGGCGCTGGTGATGTTTTTCGCCATTGTGGTGTTCGGCGTGTACGGCGCGCAGTATTCCTCTGCGGCGTTCGTGTACGCGGGGTTCTAGGAGGCGGTTATGAAAAAATATCTATCGCGTATAATCGCCGTGGTGCTGACGCTGGCGCTGGCGCTGGGCGGGCTGTGGTATGTCAACCGCGTGCTCGTCATGAAGCGCACGGACGGCATACTCACCGTGCAAAGCCTTTACGCCCAGCCGGATGACAGCATTGACGTGCTGCTCGTGGGCAACAGCCACTCCGGCATAAATATCGACACCGCCACGCTTTATGACGAATACGGCGTCGCGGCGTACAATCTTTGGGGCGGCGTGCAGCCGCTGTGGAATTCCTATTATAACATAGTCGAGGCACTGAAAACCCAGCGGCCGAGGCTCATCGTGCTGGAGGTCATGGCCGCGACGAGCGACTATGAATACTCCGAGGAGCAAAACCAAATCAAGAATACCGCCGGAATGCGGCTGAGTAAGAACAAGCTGGAGGCCGTCGCGGCCTCCGCGCCGAAGGACAGGCGGCTGAATCTGCTGTTGGGCTTCCCGCTTTATCACGGGCGCTTTGACGAGCTGACGGCGGAGGATTTCCGCCACTTCCCGTGGTCTGAGGGCTTGGACGGCTTCAAGGGCAGCTCGCTGCGCTACGGCGTGGGTCAGTATGACCACGTCAGCGTTGATGATATCACCGAGAGCGCACCCATAATGGACAAGGAGCTTGACTATCTCACGCGGATAATCGAGCTTTGCAAGGGCGAGGGCATCCCGCTTTTGCTGGTGAAAACCCCATCCGTCGAGCGCACGGCGACTCAGCCGTATCTCAACTCCGTCGCCGCCCTTGCCGAGGAAAACGGCCTTGAATTCATAAACATGAACCTCATGGACGACGAGCTTGGCATCACGGACGACGACTGGTCACTCGACGCGCACTTGAACGCCGACGGGGCGCGCAAGATTTCGCGTTGGCTGGGCGAATACTTCACCGCGCTCGGCATTCCCGACCGGCGCGGCGACGCGGCGTATCAAAGCTGGGATGTCAATTCTCACCGCGTCAACAACGAATATTTGACCGCAATAACGGATACGGCGGATTACATCGCCGAGCTTGCCCGCACCGGGCGCGCACTGCTGGTGATTAAAAACAGCCCTTGGGAGGGCAGCGCGGAGTATCAGGCACTGACGGCAGCGCTATCCGGCGTCGGCGTCCCGGTTGAAATGCTCGCAGAGAGCGCAAATGACGCCGTGCTTGTCAACGACACCGCGCACGCCGACGCCGGAGTGGCCGAAGCGTCAATCGAGGGCGAGAGCATCGGCTTCACGCTCGACGGCGAGACGCTGACCGTGAATTTCGAGTATCAAGACGTCATCCACGGCGGCAAAAAACTCACCTGGTTCGGCGCGGACGAGCTGACGCTCATAGTCTACGACACTCTGACGCACGAAACCGTGGACACAGTCTCCTTCAACACCCTCACCGCATGCGAGCTGAACAGAGCTGCGGAGTGAGAACAAAAAATCAGTGCACCATGAGCGGTGCACTGATTGTTTTATTTATTCTCCATTGCGCGGGAGAGCTTGCGGCGGATGCGCTGGAGGGCGGAGTCGACGCTTTTCACGGGCTTTCCGGCGCGGGCGGCGATTTCCTCATAGCTCAGGCCGTCCAGGTACAGCACCAAGACGCGTTTTTCAAGCGGGGTGAGCAGGGCGCGCGCCTGCGAATAGAGCGCGCTTTTGCGCTCGCGCTCGATTATCAGCTCTTCCGGAGAGCGGGTTTCCGGCGCGTCGGGCATGTCCGCGCCCGCGCTGTCGCCCTCGTCGGAATACAGCTCCTCAAGGCTGAGGCGGTAATTGAGCGGCATGTGCTTGAAGCGCGAGGCGGCCTTGATGGCGGAGAGGATACGGCGGCGAATGCACACCTCGGCATAGGTTTTGAACAAAACGCCGCTGTTTTCATCATAGCTTTGCATGGAGCTGACAAGCCCCATCATGCCCTCTTGAATCAAATCCTCGCCGTCGCCGCCGACGAGGTAATATGGGCGGGTGCAGCGCTTGATGAGCGGGCGGTATCGCACGGCCAGCTCACTGCCCGCCGCGCCGTCGCCGCCGCGAAAAAGCGCCAGCAGCTCGTTGTCGCCCAGCGATGCATATTCAATGGCCATTTTTCCGCCTCCTTTTGCCCGTTTTGTGGTATTATACTACATCTGCGCGCCCTCGGCAAGTAAACCTTTTTCGCAAAATGCGCATTGGCTATGGCGCTTTTCGTCCGCGCGTGTTATAATAGCGGGGAAAACCGAATTTGGGAGGATGCAACATGGATATACACGAAAAGCTGGAGCTTCAAGACTGCCCGTTTTGCGGCGGCGCGGGGCTGCTGGAGGAAGAAAACGGCTGGTGCTGGTATGTGATGTGCCGCGACTGCGGCGCGCAGACCGCCGCCATGGAGTATAAAACGCCCGACGAAAGCGAGGACGCCGCGCAAAAGGCGGCGTATCTGTGGAACATCGGCAAGGTCGTCCGCGGCGACATCGGCGAATAAGCGAGCAAATGAGCGGCGCAGGCTAAGTGCGCCGCTCATTTGGTGTTTTTATCGGGTTTTTATTTTCCCTCGGTTTTGTTGGTTTTTCGGTAGTCTGTGGGGGAGATGTTTTCGGCGCGGCGGAAGGCTTGGGAGAAGTAGCTGGAGGAGGAGAAGCCGAGCATTTGGGCGATTTGCGAGGCGGAGAGGTCGGTTTCCTCCAGGAGGTGCTTGCTTTCGGCAATGCGGCGGGAGATCATATAGTTTATGGGCGAGACGCCGTACTCGCGCTTGAAAACATGCGAAAGATAATACTTATTCATGTGCGCCTCGGCGGCGAGCTGTTCAAGCGTGAGAGGATATTTATAATTATTGTCTATATACCGGCGCACGGCGACGCACTGGCGATTGTCGGAGACGGTCTGCGTTTCGGCGGGGGCGGGAAGACCGGTCGAGCGCATGAGGCGAATGAGCAAAATCTCCATGAACGCTTGGCACACGTCTTCATATCCCGTCTGCTTTTCCCGCATCTCGCGGAGAATATTGCGCATGCAAGCGGAGACCTCGGCACTTTCAAGGCGGTTGAATATGAAATACTGCTCTGTCATGCTGTTGGGTATGCCGAGCTCGATGCCCTCAATGCCGAGGACAATGTACTCCAAGGGCTGAGCATTGAGGCTGACCTCGGTGTGCACAACGTTGGGGTTGATTATAACGAGATTATTGCTGTCGACAGGATAAAGCTTGTCCTCAATGAGAAACTGCCCCTTGCCGCCGACGATATAAAAAATCTCGACGTGGTTATGCGTATGCGGGACGGAATGCCAATCCCCGTCGTATCGGGCGCTGGCCGCGCTGAGGAGCTTGGCCGTGCCGCGAATGGTATAGGGCTTTTTCTTGTTGAGTCTGTAATGGCTGCTGCTCATATTCTCACCACGATTTTTATTTATATTGGCATTATATATCGTTTTATTGCTTTTTGCAAGAGCAAATAAGCGAAAATCACACGCTAACAAAACAGCGAATTAAAGCCCGAATGTGCGCGACCGTGCAATGTGCACAAAACAAACGCGCAAAAATTGAACGAAACGACGAAAAGCACGTGAAAGCAAGATTTATAAAAAAGCAGACAATAATCGACTTGAGAATGTAACAATTTCTTGTATACTATGTAAATATGAAAGTTATCTTTCAGACAATCAAAATATGGAGGAATACCTAATGAAAAAGTTCCTTGCACTCCTTATGGCTCTTGTCATGGTTCTGTCCATGGCGGCCTGCGGCGCATCCGAGGCACCCGCTGCCGAAGCCCCCGCAGCCGAGAGCGCTGAGGCCGAAGCTCCCGCAGCCGCGGCTCAGAAGATTCAGGTTGCTGCCATCGAGACCGCTTACGGCTCTGAGATTTGGCAGAACGTCACCGCCGCATTCACCGAGACCACCGGCATTGAGGTCGAGCTCATCACCGACAAGAACCTCGAAGACGTTATCTCCGCGTCCATGCAGGGCGGCGATTACCCCGACGTCATCCACCTGGCCACCGGCCGTCCCGCCGGTCTGACCGAGCAGTTCATCAAGGATCAGGCCATTGTTGAGATCACCGACGTTCTCTCCATGACCGTTCCCGGCGAGGATGCAGTTGTCGGCGACAAGATCTCCGGCGGCTTCACCGAGACCTCCCTCACCAACCCGTACAACGACGGCAAGACCTACCTCGCCCCCATGTTCTACTCCCCCTGCGGTCTGTTCTACAACGCCGCCCTCTTTGAGGCAAAGGGCTGGGATGTCCCCACCACTTGGGACGAGATGTGGGCACTTGGCGACAAGGCTCTTGAAGAAGGCATCTACCTCTTCACCTACCCCACCGCAGGCTACTATGACGCTTTCATGTACGCTCTGATCTACTCCATCGGCGGCGCTGACTTCTTCGAGGCAGCCACCCACTATGAAGAGGGCGTTTGGGAGAGCGAGAACGGTCAGACCCTGTTCGCAATCCTCGACAAGCTCGCCGACTACACTCACCCCACCACCCCCGCACAGGCCAACAATCAGGACTTCACCAAGAACCAGCTCATGGTCATGACCGATGACGCCCTGTTCATGCCCAACGGCACTTGGATCGTCGGCGAGATGGCCGATGCTCAGGCCACTCTGACCAATGACTTTGCTTGGGGCATGACCGCCCTTCCCGCAGTTGAGGCCGGCGGCGCAGGCTACTCCTACTGCTGGTTCGAGCAGGCTTGGATTCCCGCAGGCGCAGAGAACGTTGACGCTGCCAAGCAGTTCATCGCATTCCTCTACTCCGACAAGGCCGCAGAGCTGTTCGCCGCTGCCGGCGCAATCCAGCCCATCAACGGCGTTGCCTCCATGCTTGAGGGCGACAACGTGATGTTCTACTCCATCTACGACAACGGCGCGAAGGCCGCAATGGGCAACTTCGCCGCGTTCGAGGCCATCCCCGGCATCGACACCACCACCGTGTTCTTCGATCCCATCAACTCCCTCGTTGAGGGCACCCTCACCATCGAGGATTACCAGGCCAACATCATCTCCGCTTCCGAGCAGATGCGCGCCAACCTCATGGGCTGATAATTCAGCGCAAACCATCGCAATTGCTTAATGAGATGGCAGCGGCGAACGCGCCGCTGCCATCTTTCCCTTATGTGTAGAGAAAGGAGTGGCATCAGCTAATGAAAAGCGACAAGCGCAGAGGCGCTTTCCTTGCCACCTGTATCGCGCCGGCGGTTATTCTTTTTACAATATTCATGATCGTGCCGACGGTCAATGTTTTCCGCATGTCTCTTTATGAGCGCAGTGCGTTCTCCGCGAAGGAGACCTACGTCGGCCTGAAAAACTTCACCACCCTTGTCAAAGACACGGCCTTTATCCGCTCCATGCAGAACACGCTTTTGCTGATCGTTGTGGTGACGGTCATCACGATGGGCTTGGCGCTCATCTTCGCGGGCATTTTAACACGAGAAAAAATCAAGGGGCAGAATTTCTTCCGCGTGGTGTTCTATATCCCGAACATTCTGTCCGTTGTTGTCATTTCCGGCATTTTCGCCGCGATTTATCAGACTGAAAACGGCATGCTCAACTCCATTATCGACGTCATCGCGCACCCGACGCAGGTGATACTGTGGAAGGGCGAAAAGATGGTCATGGTGAGCATCATCATCGCAATGGTGTGGCAGGCAATCGGCTATTACATGGTGATGTACATGGCGTCGATGGCCGCCGTGCCGCAGTCGCTATATGAAAGCTCCGGCCTTGACGGCGCAGGGCGCGTCACGCAGTTTTTCAAGATCACCATTCCGCTTATATGGACGAATATCCGCACCACGCTCACGTTCTTCATCATCTCGACAATCAACATGGCGTTCCTGTTCGTCAAGGCGATGACCGGCGGCGGCCCGAACGGAGCGAGCGAGGTTGTGCTGGGGTACATGTACAGCCAAAAGAACAACGGGCTTTACGGCTATTGCATGGCGATCGGCGTGGTGATATTCCTGTTCTCGTTCGCGCTGAGCGCCTTGGTCAACAAAGTGACCGAGCGCGAAACGCTTGAATTTTAAGGAGGGACGGACATGCAGAAAGAAAGAATCGGCTCCTCCGGCGAGAGAGTTTATAAGTTTTTCATCTATTTTGTGCTGATTGTTTTGGCCGTGACCATCGTTGTGCCGGTGGCCTGGGTGTTCATGTCGTCCATCAAGCAAAACGCGGAGTTTTACGCAAATCCGTGGAATCTGCCCAAGGGCTTTTACTTCCAGAACTTCATCGAGGCGTGGGAGACGGCCAAGATGGGCGAGTACATGCTCAACTCCGTCATCGTGACGGCGGTGGGGCTTGCGCTGCTGCTGGTGGTGGCACTGCCGGCGGCATACTGCCTGTCACGCTTCAAGTTCGTGGGGCAGAAGTTTTTCAGCGCGGCGTTCATGGGCGGGCTTTTCATCAACGTCAACTACATCGTTGTGCCCATCTTCCTCATGCTGCGTGACGGCGATGTGTGGCTGAAAAAGGTGTTCGGGTCGGGCTTTTTGCTCAACAACCTGTTCGTGCTGGCCGTGGTTTACGCCGCGACGGCGCTGCCCTTCACGATTTATCTTTTGAGCAGCTATTTCGCCACATTGGCGCACGACTATGAGGAGGCCGCGTACATCGACGGCGCGGGTTACTTCCGCACGATGGTGCAGGTCATATTCCCGATGGCCAAGCCCTCTATCATCACCGTCATTCTTTTCAACTTCCTCTCGTTCTGGAACGAATACATAATTTCAATGACGCTCATGACCGCCGCAAACGGCACAAAGACCCTGCCCGTCGGGCTTTTGAACCTGATGCAGGCGCAGCAGTCCGCGGCAAACTACGGGCCGATGTACGCAGGTCTCGTGCTCGTGATGCTGCCGACGCTGATTCTCTATTGCTGCGTGCAGAAGAATCTGACCAAGGGCATGACCGTGGGCGGATTGAAAGGCTAAGGAGTGTGACGAGATGAATTTTTGGAAAAATCACGAAAAGCTCAGAGCTGTGCTTGTCGCGCTGTTTTTCATCGCGGGCATAGTACTGACCATAGTCGGGTGGAAAATGACCGGCAAGCTGGCCGGGCTCGGAATAATGATAGTGGGTATGATTTGCCTGCTGACCGCCCTGTTCGTTTACAACGCATCGTATAAAAACTGATTTTGTCACTTCAAGGAGACACATCGCTATGAACGACAAGACCTTTGGCCGCGTGACCATTCCGACGGATTTGGACGTTGTGCCGGAAACGCTGGAAATCATGAAGCGCTGGGGCGCGGACGCAATTCGCGACTGCGACGGCACAGACTTCCCCGCCGAGCTGCAAGGCCAAAACGCAAAGATTTACTCCACCTATTACACCACGCGCAAGGATAACGCCTGGGCAAAGGCGCACCCGGAAGAGGTTCAGCAGTGCTACATCATGACGGGGTTTCGCACAGCGCGCGAGGGCGAGCTGAAAATAAAGCTGATGGAGGGCATTTCGCCCGAGCTCATGCTCGTCAACACCCGCGACGACATCAAACGCTGGTGGGAGGTCATGGACCGCACGACGGGCGAGCCGATACCGGGCGATGCGTGGGATTATGACGAGGGCACGGGCTGCGTCGTCATTCACGCGCCGGAAAGCTACCACGAGTACACGGTGGCGTTTCTCGCGTATCTTATTTGGGACCCGGTGCACATGTACAACGCCGTGACGAACAACTGGCAAAATTTCGAGCACCAGATCACCTTTGACGTGCGCCAGCCGAAAACACACGAATTCACCATGGCGCGCCTGCGCAAGTTCATCGCCGAGCACCCCTACGTCAACGTCATCCGCTACACGACGTTTTTCCATCAGTTCACGCTGATTTTCGACGAGCTCAAGCGCGAAAAGTTTGTGGACTGGTTCGGCTACTCCGCGTCCGTGTCGCCCTACATTCTCGAACAGTTTGAGCGCGAGGTGGGGTATAAATTCCGCCCGGAGTTCATCGTGGATCAGGGGTATCACAACAACCAGTACCGCGTGCCGAGCAAGGAATACAAGGATTTTCAGGCGTTCCAGCGCCGCGAGGTCGCAAAGCTCGCAAAAGAAATGGTTGACATAACGCATGAGCTGGGCAAAGAGGCAATGATGTTCCTCGGCGACCACTGGATTGGCACGGAGCCGTTTTTGGAAGAGTTCAAGTCCATCGGGCTGGACGCCGTGGTCGGCTCTGTCGGCAACGGGTCGACGCTGCGGCTTATCTCGGACATTCCGGGCGTGAAGTACACCGAGGGGCGTTTCCTGCCGTACTTTTTCCCGGACACTTTCCACGAGGGCGGCGACCCCGTGCGCGAGGCGAAGGAAAACTGGGTCACGGCGCGCCGCGCCATACTGCGCAAGCCCATCGACCGCATAGGCTACGGCGGGTATTTGAAGCTGGCGATTCAGTTCCCGGAATTTGTGGAGTACGTGGAGAGCGTGTGCAACGAGTTCCGCGAGCTTTATGACAACATCAAGGGCACGACGCCCTACTGCGTGAAAACCGTGGCGGTGCTCAACTGCTGGGGCAAGATGCGCGCTTGGGGCGCGCACATGGTGCACCACGCGCTCTACCAAAAGCAGAATTATTCGTACTTCGGCGTCATCGAGGCGCTGTCCGGCGCGCCGTTCGACGTGCGGTTTATTTCCTTTGATGATATCCGCAATAATCCCGCCGTTTTGGACGATGTGGACGTGATCATCAACGTCGGCGACGGCGACACCGCACACACCGGCGGCGTCGAATGGGAGGACGCGGCGATATCCAGCGCGATACGCGCGTTTGTCGGGCGCGGCGGCGGCCTCATCGGCGTGGGCGAGCCGGGCGGACACCAGTATCAGGGGCGGTATATCCAGCTTGCGAGCGTACTCGGCGTTGAAAAGGAAACGGGCTTCACGCTCAATTATGACAAATATAATTGGGATGAGCACCGCGAGCATTTCATCCTCGCGGACGCGGCGGACGAGGTCGACTTCGGCGAGGGCAAAAAGAGTATGTACGCCCTTGAGGGCGCGAGCGTGCTCATTGAGCGCGAAAAGGAAGTTCAGCTCGCCGTCAACGAATTCGGCGCGGGGCGCGGGGTTTATATCTCCGGTCTCCCCTATTCGTTTGAAAACAGCCGCCTGCTCTACCGCGCGATACTGTGGGCAGCCCACGGCGAAAACGAGCTCAACCGCTGGTTCTCCTCGAATTACAACGTTGAAGTTCACGCGTTCGTGGCAAACGGCAAATACTGCGTGGTGAACAACACCTACACCCCGCAGGACACCACCGTATACACCGACAAGGACAGCTTTGAGCTGCACTTGGACGCAAACGAGATTCGGTGGTATAGTATATAAAAGAAATACATAATCTGCGCAAGCGCAGGGGCATTTGCCCCTGCGCTTTTCGTATATATCCGGCATTCTTCGCGGACAAGTCGGTGGGGTGGGGTGCATAGAGTTGATTTGAAGTGTTAACTTGGGGGGCGCGGGGATGATACGGAAAAAACGGCTTATTTGCAACACCTTTTTGCTGACGGGCGTATCGCTTTTGATGAGCTGCATCGGCATTGCGTTTCAAACCTGGCTCGTGGGGCGGATTGGCTCGGCGGGGATTGGGCTTTATCAGCTCGTCATCTCGGTGACAAATCTTTTGGCGACGTTCGCCATTTCCGGCATACGCTTTGCATCAACCCGGCTCATCTCCGAGGAGCTGGGCGGCACGGACTGCACCGGCATACGCGCGGCAATGCGGCGCTGCCTCGGCTATGGGCTTTTGTTCGGGGTGCTGGCAGGGGCGGTGCTGTGGGCATTGGCAGAGCCGATCGGTTTTTTGTGGATTGGCGATGCGCGCACGGTGCGCTCACTGCGCATAAGCGCGATAAGCATGCCGTGCATATCGCTGTGCGCGTCGCTGTCGGGATATTTCACGGCGTGCGGGCGCGTGTGGAAGCCGAGCGCGGTGCATTTGGTGGAGCAACTATTCGGAATCGGGGCGGTATGGCTGTGCCTTTCGCACGTGCCGCTGACGGACATTGAGCTGAGCTGCGCCGCCGTGACGACGGGGCGGGTTATGGCGGACATCGCGTCACTCATAATGATGGCGGGGATATACCTTGCCGACAGGCGGCGGCACTACGCCGCGTGCGGCAGCGGGACGCATCTGACGGCGCGCATGCTGAAAATCGCGGTGCCGCTGGCCGTTTCGGCATACGCGCGCAGTGCGCTGACGACGCTGCAAAACCTGCTTGTGCCGCGCGGGCTGAAAACCGCGGGGTACTCGGCAAACGGCGCACTCGCAGGATACGGGACGATTCAGGGCATGGTGCTGCCGATTATCTTTTTCCCGTCGTGCATAATGTCGGCGCTGGGCGAGCTGATTGTGCCGGAGCTGACGGAGGCGCAGGTTCAGGGCAGCCGGGACGAAATCCACGCGGCGACGCGGCGGCTGATACTGCTGAGCGTGCAATTTTCGACGGCGGTGGGGCTTTTTATGTGGCTTTTCTCGGATATGCTGGGGCTGGCAGTGTATAAAAGCGGAGAAGCCGGACATTACATCCGGCTTCTCGCGCCACTTGTCCCGGTGATGTACACGGACATGACGGTGGACGGCTGCTTGAAAGGGCTGGGGCAGCAGGTGTGGAGCATGGGCATCAACATCGCAGACTCGCTTGTCGGGCTGCTGCTGGTGTGGGCGCTGCTGCCGCGCTTTGCCCTGTCGGGCTACATCGCGCTGATATACATCACGGAAATATTGAATTTTGTGCTGAGCATAATTCGTCTGCGGCGCGTACTGCGCGCGACTTAGACTTTATTCTTGCGCTTGGCCATGCGCTCATCGCCCTTGTGGAGCAGGGGCGAAATGCGCTTATAGAGCAAAAACGTGAGCAGAGACACAACCGCGCCTTTCAAAAGATTGAACGGCACAACGGCGAACACCACGAGGGTGGTAACGCTTGTGATGGAGGCGTTGACCTTCGTGCCCATGCCGACGATGGCCTCAAGGGGCATGCCGTAAAGCTCGGCAAACTTGGGGATGAGATAAATGCCGTTGAAGAGGCTGCCGAACGCGGTCATGACGAGAGAGCCGACGACCATGCCGATGAGAGCGCTTTTCTTGCCGGGCTTGGCGTGATAGATGATGCCGGCGGGCAAAACGAACGAGCAGCCGACCACGAAGTTGGCAAAATCGCCGACGAAAGCGGTGCTTGTGCCCTTCAAAAGGAGCTTGACCATGACCTTGATGAGCTCGCTTATCACGCCGGCGACAGGGCCGAGGTAAAAGGTGCAGATGAGCACGGGCAGCTCGCTGACGTCCAGCTTATAAAAGCCGGGAGCGAAAAACAGCGGCAGGTCGAAAATCATCAGCACACCCGCCATGCAGGAAAAAATGGCGGTATAGCTGATATAATGGGTGCTTGAGAGCTTTTTCCTGTCCTTGCTCAAGAGGCGTTCGGCGGCCAGAGCCACGGCGAGGATCGCCGCGAACACGGCGACGCACACGAGAATGAAGCGCAGATTTTCCATAAGATACTTCTCCTTTTCGGGGCGTTTTGCGCGCGAAAAATGCAAAAACGCCCAAAGATTTGTATCTCCGGGCGAATAATACGAAAAAGGTGTTGTGAGCATCTTCTTCCATCCAGACTTTACTGTCGGTCCCGGAGTTGCGCCGGGTCATGCCGCTTGAAAACGGCTTGCGGACTGTACCGCCGATCGGGAATTGCGCCGAGGCGCTCACCCTGCCCTGAAGATGCATTCATGATAACACACTATTCTTTCTTTGACAATACCCTTTTTACGGTTTATACTGTGAGGGAGAAAACGAAAGGATGGGCGCGATGCACGAGAGGGAGACAACCTGCTGCTTTTCCGGGCACAGACCGCCGAAGCTGCACTGGGGCACGAACGAGGCCGACGAGCGCTGCGTTGCGCTCAAGGCCGAAATCGCCGCGCGGCTGGACGGGATTTATCAGGCCGGGTATCGGCATTTTATATGCGGGATGGCCATCGGCTGTGACACGTATTTTGCCGAGGCGGTGCTGGCACTGCGCGAGGCACACGGCGATGTGACGCTGGAGGCCGCCATCCCCTGCGGCACTCAGCCCGAAAAATGGACAGAGGCGCAGCGTCTGCGCTACAACTCCCTCATCGACGCAAGCGACGAGGTGACGGTGCTGCAAATCGACTATACCCCCGGCTGCATGCTCGCGCGAAATCGCTATATGGTCGACCAATCGTCGCTGCTGCTGTGCTGCTTCAACGGCGGGCCGGGCGGCACGATGAGCACGATTTTGTACGCCATGCGAAACGGCGTGGACACCATGGTAATCGACATATAACATAAAACGAAACACATCCCGGCTCGGCATTTTGCGCCCGGCCGGGATTTTTGCGCGAAAACCGGTCATTTTCCGAATCTGCCTCATAGTATATTGGATGGATGCACTAAACGGAGGTGGACGAAAGTGATAAAAAGCTTTTTTCTGGGCGCGAACTCAAAGGACGGCTTTGCCTCGCTCTACGGCGGCTTTTGCCGCGCGGCGGGAGATTATCTCAGCGTCATCAAGGGCGGGCCGGGCACGGGCAAATCCGGCTTCATGCGCGCCGTTGGGCGCGCGGCGGAGGCGCGGGGGCTGGACGTGGAATACGTGCTCTGCTCCGGCGACCCGGATTCGCTGGACGGCGTTTACATACCCGCATTGCGCCGCGGCTGGGTCGACGGCACTGCGCCCCACGCCGCAGAGCCGTCGCATTTCGGGGTTGACGGAGATTATGTAAACCTCGCTCAATTCTGCGCCGTGCCGCTCGACGAGGGCGAGCGCGGTGCGGTGAAGGCGCTGTATGATGATTATAGGCGTGAGTACGCGGCGGCTTACGGGTATCTCGCCTCGGCATGGGAGGTGCGGCGGGCGTATTTGCCGCAGTTATTCACGGGGGAGCTTGCAGACGCGATGCGGCGGCGAATCGGCAACATACTGCGGCGCTGTCGCGTGCGCGACGCGCACGAGGACGGCGCGGCGCGACACTGCGCGCGGTATCTGCATGGCTACACGTGCAAGGGCGAAATATGGCTGGGCGAGGAGATAACGCGCGCGGCGGAGACGGTGTATCTCATCGACGACGGATACGGCGGCGCGGCCGCCGCGCTTACCATTGCCGCCGAGGAGGCGGACGCCCTCGGCGCATCGGCAATATACTGCCGCGACCCGCTGGACAAAGCGCGGCTCGACGCGCTTATCTTGCCGGAGTGGGGCGTGGCGTTTGCCTCGGCAGGCTATGATGCCGCGCCCGCGCGGCACATCAGGCTCGACGCGGCGATTGACCCCGCCGCGATTCAGGGGCGGCGGGGCGAAATACGCGAGGGGCGGCAAATTGAGGCACGGCTGAAAAATGCGGCGATATCGCATCTGGCCGAGGCCAAGCGCAAGCACGACGAGCTTGAGGCGCACTACACCCGCCGCATGGACTTCGCCGCGCTGACGGAGTACACCGAGAGGTACGTATCCGCGCTGTTTGGAGGCAAATAATAAACGAAAAGCCCGGAGACTCAGGTCTCCGGGTTATCGCTTTCCAGCGTCACGAGCACAAGTTCGGGGCAGTTGTTGACGCGCAGGGGGAACACGCTGTTGCCGAGGCCGCGGCTGACGACCATGGACATGCCGTCGACAGCGTAAAGGCCGCTGTCGTACTTGGGCAAGAAGCCCTGACCGGGCGCGATGAGGCCGCCGACAAGCGGCAGGCGCACTTGGCCGCCGTGCGCGTGGCCGCACAAGGCAAGGTCAACGCCGCCAACGGCATAGCTTTCGACATACTCCGGCCTGTGCGCGAGCAGAACGCTGTACTCCCCCGCCGCCGTCAGGCGGCTGAGCTTTTCGCGTATCATGGCGTCAAAGCCCTGCTTAATCTCGTCATGGGTGGCGAAATTGGGGTCATCTATGCCCACAAGGCGTATCGCCGCGCCGCCGCGCGTGATTTCGTAGGAGGTGTCGGTCAAAACATGCACACCAAGCTGCGTCAAGCCCTCGCGCAAGCGCCAATATTCCATCAGCGCGCCCTCGTGGTTGCCGGTGACGTAATAAACCGGGGCCAGCTCGACCGCGCGGCGCGCGAAGGACAGGGCAAGGTCAATGTCCGTGCGGTTGGAGTCGATCAAATCGCCGGTTATCACGATGATGTCCGGCGCGCTTTCGGCAAGGCGGTCGATGAGCGCGGCGTTGTCCGCGCCGAGCTGAACGTCATGCATATCCGAAACATGCGCAATCACAAAGCCGTCAAACTCGCGCGGAATGCGCGGCGAGGCGACCGAAATGCGCGTGGTCACAAGCGCGATGTTGCCCCAAAGAAGCCACGCAAGCACCGCCACGGCGGCGATGAGCGCGGTAAGGCGCGCCGCGCGGCGCTTAATCGGCCGCGCGTTAAGCTCACGGCGGTTTGACATGGGCGCACTTCCTTTCGCTTATAATCGCACTGACATTATATGCCCCGCGTCGTGCGCGAATGCGCCGCGCTCATGCGGCCTTGGAATACTCCACGCTTTGGTTGCCCGCCTGAGCGGAAAGGGAGGAATAGCGCGTGTAGGTCAGGCGGCCGAAGTTGGAGATAATGGCGTAATAGGTGGTGGTTTCGTCGGTGGAGAGCGCGAAGCCCACGTTGCCCAGCGCGGCTTTCAGCTCGATGGGGTATTCCTCGCCGCCCGCCGGGTAAATGACCAGCGAGGCGTGGTCATCGGCAATGACGACCTTGGAGGTGAAGGCGCTGCACTTGTGGCTCAAGCCCGACGTCTGCGCGATGAGGGTCAAGTCGCCGCTATACAGCTCCCATTGGCCGCAATAGGGCGCGTACAGCTCCAGCAGGGCGAGCCACTGTTCGCGCATGTCAAATTCGCCCGTGTACGCGCTGAGCCATTGATACGCACCGATGATGTCGCCCTCGGCGCACTTGGCGTAAAACGGGCGGGTGTAGTCCCCGGCGATGAGGGCGCGCTCGGTAAGCGCGGCGGTGTCGGCATAGTCGCCGAGGGCGGCAAGCTCGTCCGCCACGGCCTGACATATAGGCTTGGCGCCCTCGCCCGGCGCGTCGGCAATCGTGACCTCGACGCCGTCGCCGCGCAGTATGTCGCGCAGGTCGGAGGAGATGTCATTGCCATAAGTCGAGAACACCGACTGCGGGATATAAACCGCACTTTTTTCACCCGTCACGGTGCTGAATGCGGCGTATATGCCCTCGGTGAAGTATTTTTCAACGTATTCCACCAGCGCCGAGGCGCGGCGGTACATGCTCTCGGTGGCCATGGCCGCGCTGTCGGCATAGTCGCCGAGGGCAGTGAAGGCGTCGCGCGCGGCGAGAAACGACCCTTCGTCCAGCAAGGCCGTTGCGGCGTCATATTCCGCGCGCTTTTGCGCGTCAAAGTATTCGTCGACGGCCTTTTGGGCGCTTTCGGCGCGCTCGCGGCTGTCCTTATAATCGCCGAGGGCGGCAAAGCGTGCGGCGGCCTCGCGATAGAGCGCGACGGACACCGTCTCCCCCTCGGCCACATCGGAGCGCTTGAGCCCGATGTCAAGCAGGCCGCCCACATCGTCGCGCACGGCGCAGTCGAAAAGATACTCCGCGCGCGCATAAGGCACGGCCTTTGCGGCCATCTCGGCGCTGTCGGCATAATCACCGAGGGCGGCAAACGCGGCCTCGGCCTCGTCATAATACCCGGCGGCCAAAAGCGACTGCGCGGCGGCGTAATCCTCTTTCTCCTGCATATAGCGCGGCACGGTCAAAACCGCCGCAATCGCCGCCGCGATGAGCGGCACGAGCACGGCAAGCGCGATGACAAAGCGCTTGCGCGCGGCCTTTTTCTCCGTTTGCTCCTCGTCGGCCTCGCGGCGCTCAACCTCGACGCGCTGGGCGCTTTCCGAGCGCAGTGAGCCGACGTTCACGTTTTTCAGCGCCGCATAAACGCGGCGGCAGCGGTGGCATTTTTCCTCGCTGTCGCGGTTCATCGCGCCGCAGGTGCATGTCCACAAGCCGCGCTCGCCGCAGGGCAAAAGCACGCAGTCACTGCCATAGCGAATGCGGTATTGCCGGGCAAGCTCTTCGTCGCCGAGCGCCTCGGCGAGCTTTTGCGCGGTTTTCATCGGCGTCCACGCCGCGCCCGTGCCGTCCCACGCGCTATCGTCGGCATAGCCGACCTCTTGCACAAAAACGCGAAAGCCCTCCGGCGAAACGTCCGGGATGACGATGGCGGCCTTGCGGCCGAATTCGTCGTCGCGCTTGGCGTTGAGGTCGCTGTATAAATACGCACGGCAAGCGCGATGACAAAGCGCTTGCGCGCGGCCTTTTTCTCCGTTTGCTCCTCGTCGGCCTCGCGGCGCTCAACCTCGACGCGCTGGGCGCTTTCCGAGCGCAGTGAGCCGACGTTCACGTTTTTCAGCGCCGCATAAACGCGGCGGCAGCGGTGGCATTTTTCCTCGCTGTCGCGGTTCATCGCGCCGCAGGTGCATGTCCACAAGCCGCGCTCGCCGCAGGGCAAAAGCACGCAGTCACTGCCATAGCGAATGCGGTATTGCCGGGCAAGCTCTTCGTCGCCGAGCGCCTCGGCGAGCTTTTGCGCGGTTTTCATCGGCGTCCACGCCGCGCCCGTGCCGTCCCACGCGCTATCGTCGGCATAGCCGACCTCTTGCACAAAAACGCGAAAGCCCTCCGGCGAAACGTCCGGGATGACGATGGCGGCCTTGCGGCCGAATTCGTCGTCGCGCTTGGCGTTGAGGTCGCTGTATAAATACGTCACGCCCTCGCCGAGGGCGTCGCCCTGCGCGCCGGTCGGCGTGATGAGCACGCGCAGAAAGGCCACCGGCTTCTCCGCAAGGCAGAGGAAATTAAGCTGCACCAAGTGGCGCTTCGCGGCGTTGTCATACAGCAGCGCGCCCGACTCGATTATCACAGGCGCTCCGTCGGCATACAGCCTTTCGGGCAGGGCGTATTTTTTTGCATATCTGTCGGCCATTGGTTAACCCTCCTTGGCGTTTTGCGTTGGGACTTTATTGAACGCTCACGCCGATTCCGTTTATCTCCACGCCGCTGTCGGCGGGGATGAGCAGGTACTTGCGCCCGTCGATGATGCGCGTTTCGATGAGATAGCTATTTTCGGGCGCGACGCTGATTTTTATCTCCGGGGTCTCGATTTTGAACTTTTTCGCGTCGATTATGTTATTGGGGTCGAGTGCGGCGTTCTCGCCGAATTCCTTTTCGCACTCGGCGCGAAAGCTCTCCACCGCGTCCTCGTCCAGCCCGCTTTGGCGCAGCATTGCGCCCACCTCGCCCACCGTCAGCTCCAGCTTTTCCGGGTCACGGGATTCCTTGTGCTCGGCAATGCGGGCGCGAATTTGCTCGTGCACGGCCTGAACCACGTCATAGCTGCACTCGCCGTCCAGCGCGTCGGTTATCGCAGCGCCGAACGCGTCCTTCTGTTCGGGCGCGGACATCATCGGCGGGGTGACAAACACGGCATCTATGAGCTCTTGGTGCAGCTCGGCGGGCTTGCGCGTGTAATAAAGTGCATTATAAATGTTCGTGGCGCGCGAATCAAAGCACGGGAACATGAAGCCCAGCTCAGGCGCGGCGACGGTCTGCCCTGCCGTGCTGAGATGAAATTCGCCGCTGTCTGAGCTGTAGCCAAGCTCTGCCGTGCCGGAGCGCACGGGGCAAATGCAGCACAAAAAGTATTTGAACACCTCGCCCCCGTCCTCGTTCATCGCGCCGTCGCGCCCGTGAAACGGGACGTCGTAAGCATCGGCGGCGAGCAGAATGAGATAGCCGCTCTCGTTGTCAAGTGCGAGGGAGTTGATGATTTTAACGCAAAGCTCTTTGCGCGCATCCTCGTCACGCAAAAGCTCTTTTTTCAAGCGCATGAGCAGACTGTGCTCCTCGCTCCCGGCCACCTGCGCCGTGGCAAACTCAATGTCGACAAGGTTTTTGCCGAGCGTGCCGCTCAGCGCCTTTTTCATCAGCGCTAGGTACATCTCGCCCTCGTCATGGCTCAACAGACCGAACGACGCGTCAAACTGCGAAACAATTTCTTTTGCCGAGTTTACATAACACCCATATATCGCAGATATCGCCCCCCTGTCGGGCTTCCACCTGCGCCGTATCTCGTTGAGCTCTTTTTGATTCATCACAATGCTCCTTGCGTCAAATGTATCAATTGGTTGTCATAACTTATATATTATAAGCTATCTTTCGAGTTTAGGCAAGTGGAATATGAGAGGTGGCAGAGAGTGGAGAGTGATTAAGTTGAATGGAGACAGACAGAGTACGGCGTAAAAGCAGACCGCGCCTTTCTATATGTAATACCATAGCTCAACAGAACGCCGGCCACGACGTGCACACCTTGGTTTCCTCGTGTCAAGCGAACCTGTCAGCCGTCAGGCTGACTGATATGACACGAGCGCGTGTGGTGTGGCGTTTTCTCCTGAATCGGTGTGGCGTTCCGCACTCCTTGGCTGCGCCCTTTTGCTGTGTTATGTCTACTACGTTATGTATTCTGTTTTATGTCTTTCGTATTATGTTCTTAATATTATGTTTATTATATTATGTTGTTTGTTTTATGTAACTCATTATATGTTAATTATGTTATGGTAATAATATTATGTTTATAATAATATGTTTCTTATTTTATGTTGATGATATTATGTATTCTTGTTTGTTCATGCGGGTTGGCAATGGTATTAAGGCAGTGAACAACGTATTTGTGTTATCGGACAATGCTCCAAACCTTTGGGGCATTGCTCAAGCGCCGGTTACATATTGTGCTCTTAGCGTCCCGCAATTTACGCTTTCCCCTCTCCCGGTTTTCTCCCTCGCCTCTCTTAATTACAGATTTCTGATTCCTCACTCCACACTCCTCCCTGCACACTCTATTTTCATCATTTTTATTGCGTTTTTGAGGAGAATGGATTAGAATTGAATCAGATTATTCGACACTATTATCATGAGGAGTGTTGGCTATGGCACACGGCAAGAGCGGCGCGGCGCAAAAGCGGCTGGGATGGCGGCTTTGGGCGACGCTGATTTTAATCGGGCTGGTGGGGCAGTTCGCGTGGACGATTGAAAACATGTATTTCAACGTGTTTCTTTACAACACCATCTCCACCGACCCGTGGTATATCTCGGAAATGGTGGCGTGGAGCGCGGCGGCGGCCACACTGACGACGCTGTTGATGGGCGCGCTTTCGGACCGCGTGGGCAAGCGCAAGGCGTTTATCTGCGGCGGGTACATTTTATGGGGACTGTCCACGGCAGCTTTCGGGCTGATAACCGTTGAAAACGCCGCGAAGCTTTTCCCGGCTCAGGCCGTGGCCGCGGCGGCGACGATGGTGGTGATTCTCGACTGCGTGATGACCTTTTTCGGCTCGACCGCGAATGACGCGGCGTTCAACGCCTTCATCACGGACAGCGTCGACAACGCCGACCGCGGCCGGACGGAGAGCGTGCTGGCGGTGCTGCCGCTGTTGTCGATGCTGATTATTTTCGGCGTGTTCGACGGCATGACACAGCGCGGCGAGTGGCAGAAGTTTTTTGCGATTTTCGGCGCACTGGTGACGGCAACCGGCCTTACGGGCATATTCCTCATCAAAGAACCGACGCTCACACCGAGGCGGGATTCGTATCTGAAAAACCTCGTCTACGGGCTCAAGCCCTCGGTCATGCGCGAAAACGCCGGGCTGTACGTCGCATTTTGCGCGTTCTGCGTTTTCTCGGTGGCGGTGCAGGTTTTCTTCCCTTACCTCATCATTTACATTCAAAACTACCTGAAAATGAACGATTACGCGATTGTACTGGGCGTGGTGCTGCTCACCGCGTCGGTGGTGAGCGTGGCGTTCGGCAAGGTCATCGACCGCGTGGGCAAGCTGCGCTTCGTGCTGCCGGCGGCGGGCGTAATGTTCGCGGGGCTGGTGGGCATGTACTTTGTGCGCGGCATGGCGGGCGTCATCATCGCCGGGTGCGTGATGATGAGCGGGTACATGCTGGTGACGGCGGCGCTGTCCGGCGTCATTCGTGACCGCACTCCGCGCGACAAGGTCGGCCATTTTCAGGGCATTCGCATGATTTTCGGCGTGTTTCTGCCGATGCTGATAGGCCCGGCAATCGGCGCGGCGGTGATAAGTGGGTCGGAAAGCACGTACACGGAGCTGGGCGTGGTGAAATCCGTGCCGACGCCGGGCATATTCCTCGCCGCTGGCGCGGTGCTGATACTGATGCTGCCGCTCATTTTCCTCTTGCGGCAGCGCGAGAAAACGGAGGGTGAACAAATATGACGATGCTGACACGCTGGGGCAAGACGCCGGACAAGGACAACGTCCTACCCGAATACCCGCGCCCACAGATGGTGCGTGATAGTTATGTTAACCTTAACGGTCGCTGGGATTACGCCATCACGGCGTCGGATGAGCTGCCGGGGCAATTTGACGGGGAGATAATCGTGCCGTTTTCGCCGGAAGCGCCGCTCTCCGGGGTCAATCGCGCGCTAAAGCCGGGTGAAACGCTGTGGTATCGCCGGGCGATATGTCAAAGACCGCGCGACGGCGCGCGGCTGCTGCTGCACTTCGGCGCGGTTGACCAAGAGGCAGTGGTTTACATAAATCAGAAGCAAATTGCCGAACATCGCGGCGGTTACACGGCTTTTGAGGTTGACATAACTGATTATCTCCTGCAAGACGCAGACAGCGAGCTGATAGTGCGCGTGCATGACGCGACGGACGAAAACGAGTTTACGCGCGGCAAGCAGCGCACGAAGCGCGGCGGGATATGGTACACCCCGCAGAGCGGAATATGGCAGAGCGTGTGGGCGGAGTGGGTGCCGGAGGCGCACATTTCCGCACTGCGCATAACGCCGTGCGTCGAGCGCGAGTGCGTGGAGATTGAGGTGCAAAGCACGAGCGAGGGCGAGTGCGCCGTGGTGTTCGGCGGTGCGCGCCACGTCGGGCGCACGAACGCGGCGATAACCGTGCCCGTGCCGGGGGCGGAGCTGTGGAGTCCGGAGAATCCGAGACTTTATGAGTTCGCGGCGGAGCTGGGCGAGGACAGGGTGGAGAGCTATTTTGCCATGCGCTCTGTCGGCGTGGGGCGCGACGACGCGGGGCGTCCGTGTCTGACGCTCAACGGCAAGCCGTATTTTCACTCCGGTGTGCTGGATCAGGGTTACTGGCCGGACGGGCTGTACACCGCGCCGAGCGACGAGGCGATGATATACGACATCGAGCTGATGAAGTCGATGGGCTTCAATATGCTGAGAAAGCACATCAAGATTGAGCCGCTGCGCTGGTATTATCACTGCGACAGGCTGGGCATGCTGGTGTGGCAGGACATGATAAACGGCGGGGGGCGGTACGACACGCTGACCATTACCGCGCCGCTCATCACCCGGAGGCACAAAAAGGACGACGATTACAAGCGCTTCGCGCGTGAAGACGCGGCGGGGCGCGCGCAGTATTACGAGGAGCTGGAGACGATGATAACTCAGCTTTACTCCAGCCCGTGCATTGCGATGTGGGTGCCGTTCAACGAGGGCTGGGGGCAGTTCGACGCGGCCGAGGCCGTGGCGCGCATACGCGCGCTCGACCCCACGCGCACTATCGACCACGCCAGCGGTTGGCACGACCAGGGGATAAGTGACGTGAAGAGTCTGCATGTATACTTCTACCCCTATCGCTTCCGGCGCGACGAGCACGGGCGCGCAGTGGTGCTGTCGGAGTTTGGCGGGTACAAGCTGAGCGTCCCGGGGCACACGTGGAATGACGCGAGCTTCGGCTATCGCGGGTACAAGACCGAGGCCGCCCTCGGCGCGGCATTTGAAAAGCTTTATGAGCGCGAGATTATCGCCGCGCGCAAGCAGGGGCTTGCCGCGAGCGTGTACACCCAGCTGAGCGACGCGGAGGACGAGGTCAACGGCTTCGTCACCTACGACCGCGAGCACGTGAAATTCAACGTCGACGCGGTGAAGGAGATAAATAAGCGTCTGATTGGGTGAGGGAAAGGTCGCACTGAGATGTAAAAAGAGATTGCCGCGTTGCTTGCGGCAATCTCTTTTTATGAACTTTTTTATTTCCTTTTTATTCACTTTTTGTCCTGCTGCCAGTATTTCAGTTGGGGCAGCATGGCGGTCATGTGGGCGCGGACTTGGTCGGGCGGCCATGAGTCACTTGACATGTGTTCGACGCAGAAGTCGATGAGCGTTTGCATGTCGTCATACGTGTGCTTGCCGTCGACATAGCACCATTTGCAATACTCCTCGTTGATTGCGCCGTCCGGGTCGCGGCTCATGAGAGTGTCGTCAAGCGGCATGCCGCAGCACTGGCACGCAAGCCGTTCGGGCGAACCCAAAAGCGTGTTGATGGACACGTCGAACAGCTTGGACAGGAGCTTGAGCGTTTCGGTGTTGGGCCGGGTGTCGCCGTTTTCCCAGCGGGACACGGCCTGACGCGTGACGAAAAGCTTGTTGGCAAGCTCGTCCTGCGAAAGCCCGTTTTTCGTGCGGAGCTGATATATTACGTCCTTGGTTTCCATGCAGGAATCCCTCCCTTTGCATCCATTATACAACGTGCGCTTTGCATTGTAAAGCAACAGCATGTTGCTTTCATGCGGGGTGATGTATATTTTTCGCCGCTGCGTGGGAAAATTATTGTGCTGTTACATATACTGTAATGGGCTATCATTTTCACGGAGTGTGAAACGCATGGTCAAACGAGGAGATATTTATTACGCCGACCTCAGCCCCGTGGTGGGCAGCGAGCAGGGCGGCATGCGCCCGGTGCTGATTGTGCAAAACGACACCGGCAACAAGCACAGCCCCACGGTTATCGCCGCGGCGATAACCAGCCAAATCGGCAAGGCGCGCCTGCCCACGCACATCGAGCTGACGGCGCAGTCGGTGGGGCTGAACCGCGACAGCGTGGTTTTGCTGGAGCAGATTCGCACGCTTGACAAGTCCCGTCTGCGCGAGCGGATGGGGCGGCTGGACGACGCGGCGATGACCGCCGTGGACAACGCGCTGGCCGTCAGCTTCGGGCTGCAATAATATAATCCCCCTCCCTGCTCATATACTTGGGCAGGGAGTTTTCGCTTGCGGGAGGACGGGAGATGGGCATGGAGTATCCTCTGATGATAAACGGCGAGGCGCGCGGCACACTCAGCGAGCGCGAGGACGGGCTTTTCACCGTGTTCGAGGCGACGGCGTTCGATGTGGACGCGCTTGTGCGGCTGGCCGTATACGGCGGCGGCGAGGAGGGCTATCTCGGCGTGATGCAGCCGCGGAGCGGCGGAATGTACCTCACCCGGCGCATGACGCGCCGCGAGCGCGCGGCCTTGCCCGGCGAGATAGAATACGCCGCCCCCGCCGGAGAGCGGCGCGGCGAGGGTGTGAGCATTCGCGAGCGTGAGCTCGCGAACGCGGAGTCGGCGGCGGTTGATGAGGACATGAGCGAGGATGATGACGGGGACGACGGGCTTATATGGTATTCGCGCCCGGACGGGACGCTGACGGCGTTCGACGGCCACGGCAGCCTCATCGCGCTGCCGGCGGACATGCGCCGCGAGGCCGAGGGCGCGTTGATGCGCGAGATAAACGGGCGGCGATATATGCTATTTCGCTATTGAGCGGCGGCGAAAAGCATGGTATAATATGAAAACGAAAAGAGAAAAACACACGGAGGGCAAAACCATGCAGATGACAGATTTAATCGCGAAAAAGCGCGACGGCGGCAAGCTGAGCGCGGAGGAAATCGAGTACATAATCAACGGCTACACCAAGGGCACAATCCCCGATTATCAGATGTCGGCGATGTGCATGGCGATATATTTCGTGGGCATGGACAGCGAGGAGACGCTCGCGCTGACACTGGCAATGGAGCATTCGGGCGACACGCTCGACCTCTCCCCCATTGTGGGGATAAAGGGCGACAAGCACTCCACCGGCGGCGTCGGCGATAAGACAAGCCTCATACTCTGCCCGATGGTGGCCGCCTGCGGGGTGAAAATCGCAAAAATGTCCGGCCGAGGGCTGGGACACACGGGCGGCACGATAGACAAACTCGAAAGCTTTCCGGGCTTTTCGACCTCGCTGACAGATGAGGAGTTTTTCAACAACGTCAACCGCCTCGGCATCGCCATCATCGGCCAAACCGCCGACCTTGACCCGGCGGACAAGAAGCTGTACGCCCTGCGCGACGTGACGGGCACCGTGCCCAGCGTGCCGCTCATCGCAAGCTCCATCATGTCCAAAAAGCTCGCGTCGGGCGCGGATGTCATCGTGCTGGACGTCAAGTGCGGTTCGGGCGCGTTCATGAAAACCGAGGACGAGGCGCGCGTGCTGGCCGAGACGATGGTGGAAATCGGCAAGGGCGCGGGGCGCAAGGTCGCCGCGTGCATAACCGACATGGATCAGCCGCTCGGCCACTATGTGGGCAACGCGCTGGAGGTCAAGGAGGCCATCAGCGTGCTCAAGGGCGAGACCAAAGGCGACCTGCTGGAGCTGTGCCTGACGCTGGGCAGCTGCATTTTGACGCTGGGCGGCATCGCGCCGGACAGCGACGCGGCGCGCACTATGCTGCAAAACGCCGTGGACAGCGGTGCGGCACTTGAAAAGCTGGGCGATTTCGTCGCCGGTCAGGGCGGCGACCGCGCCGACGTGTACGACACGGCGCGTCTGCCGATGGCAAAGGTGGTATACGAGGCGAAGTCCCCCGCCGCCGGGTACGTCGAGCACATTGAGGCCGACGAAGTCGGCCTGGTGTCGATGCACCTGGGCGGAGGCCGCGCGACGAAAGAGAGCGAGATCGACCTGTCCGTGGGCGTGATTCTGCGCAAAAAGGTCGGCGATTACGTCAAGGCAGGCGAAGCCCTCGCCGAGATTCATGCCGCAAACGAGGAAGACGCTGCAAAGGCCGCCGAGGAGCTGGCAAGCTGCTACACCCTGACGGACAAGCCCGTGGAGAACGCGGGATTGATAAAGAGAGCAATTATGTAAACCGAGAGTGTGCTCTTGCTGTTCTGTTTGGGAATGGCATTGCACGCAGAATGGCGTAAAGGCAGACCGCGCCTCACGGCGCGGGCGATCCCTTCAGTCAGCGGCAAAGCCGCTGACAGCTCCCCTTGATGCGCAAGGGGAGCCTTGATGTTGACGGAATCTGCAACTTCTAACG
>CAZXVA010000007.1:0-48143 GCA_964644305.1 uncultured Oscillospiraceae bacterium | reverse complement strand
GAAAGGGGAGTGGCACATGCGCAAGCTCGCGATTGGGGCGGCGGGGTTCTCCGGCGCTGTGTTTTGCGCGTGTTACCTGCTCTCGCCGCGGCTGTCGCTTCTGTTCGCCGCTCTAGCGGCGGCGCTCGGCGCGCTTACGCTTTTTCGCCGAGGCCGAATCAGCCTCGCCGCGCGCATCGTGCTTTTCGGCGCGGCGTTCGGCTTTGCGGCCTTTTCCGTGCACGCTGCGCGCACGACCCTCCCCGCCCGTGCGCTCGACGGCAAAACCTTGACCCTCACCGCCGTTTTGCTCGATTACCCGGACGTTTATGACGATTATTGCCGCGCCGAGGTCAGACTCGACGACTCGGCGTCAAAGCTCAAGGCCGTGCTCTATGGCGGCAAGGCTCAGCTTGCCGATGCCGAGCCGGGGCAAACGCTCCGCCTCACCGCGCGCCTGCGCGCGGCGGATACGCGCTACGGCGAGGATTATGATTATTACAACTCGCGCGGGATTTACCTCGTGGCAAACGCCAAGGGCGAAATGACCCTCGGCGAGGCGAGCCGCTCGCCGATATACTGGCCACAGCGCGTGCGGCATTGGCTCTCCGCGCGCATGGACGAGATTTTCCCCGCCGACACCGCGCCCTTCATGCGCTCGGTGCTCCTCGGCGACAAGAGCGGGCTTTATGACTGCACGGCGGAGTATACCGCGCTCAGCCGTGCGGGATTCATGCACATCGCGGCGGTGTCGGGCATGCACATATCGTTTCTTGTCGCGTTTTTGCAGGTGTTGCTCGGCCGGGGGCGCAAAAGCGCGCTTGTCTGCATTGCGCTCATTTGGTGCTTCGTGCTCGTCACGGGGCTGCCGCCGTCTGCCGTGCGCGCGGGGTTCATGCAGAGCCTGCTGCTTTTCGCGCCGGTTGTCCGGCGCGAAAACGACTCTCCCACCTCGCTATCCACCGTCCTCGCGCTCGTGCTGCTTGAAAACCCATACGCCGCCGCGAGCGTCAGTCTCCAGCTCTCGTTCGGTGCGGTCGCGGGGATTTATCTTTTCTATGACCCCATCGATACCGCTCTCCTCTCGCTATTTCGCGATGAGGCCGCGCAGGAGCGCTTTCAAAAGCCGGTGGGCGTGGTGTCGTGCTCGCTGGCCGTCATGGCGGCGACAATGCCGCTGTGCGCGGTGCATTTCGGCTATGTTTCCGTCCTCGCCCCGCTCATGAACGCGGCGGCGCTGTGGGCGGCGTCGCTGTGCTTTTGCGGCGCGCTCGCCTCGTGCGCGCTGTCGCTGGTGTGGGGCGGGCTTGGCGTTGCGGCGGCGTGGCTGGTCTCATGGGCGGCGCGGTATGTTTTTCTCGTGGCGCGGCTCATCTCCGCCGTGCCGTTTGCCGTTATGTATCTCGACAGTGCCGTGGCCGTCGTGTGGCTTGCGCTGTGCTATGTTTTCTTTGTCGGCGCGCTGTTCACGCGCCTTTCCGCCGCCCGTCGGCTGCTCTATCCCTTGGCGCTCTCCGCAATTGCGCTGGCCGCGGCGTTCGGCCTCATGCGCCTTGATATGGCGCAGGGGCGCGGCACGGCGGCGGTGCTCGACGTCGGGCAGGGGCAGAGTATCTGCGTGCTGTCCGGCCGCGCGGCCGTTATGGTCGACTGCGGCGGCGGGGCAAAGCTGACCGACGCCGGGGACACGGCGGGCGCATATCTCCTCAATCGCGGCCACACGACGCTTGACGCGCTCGTGCTGACGCATCTGCATGCCGACCACGCAAACGGCGTGGAGAAGCTGATGGAGCTTGTGCGCGTGCGCTATCTCATTCTGCCCGCCGCGCCCAATGATGACGACAAGCTCCGCGAGCCGATTCTCGCCGCCGCCGCGCGCCACGGCACCGAGGTCATCTATATCGGCGAGGACATGAATCTCGAAGCCGACGGCATCCGCGTCGCACTCTATGCGCCGGGCGAAACCGGCGACACGAACGAGCGCTGTCTCATGTGCTGCGTGTCGCTGGGCGAATTTGACATGATGATCACGGGCGACGCGCCGAAAAAGGCGGAGGACGAGCTGGTCATGACGCACGATATTCGCGGCGTTGAGGTCTATGTCGTCGGCCATCACGGCTCTAAGTATTCAAGCGGCGACGCGCTTTTGTCCGCCCTCGGCGCGGACACGGCGGTCATCAGTGTGGGCTATAACAGCTACGGCCACCCCACGCAGGAAACACTTGAACGCCTCGCCGCTTACGGTTATAATGTTTACAGAACGGATATTGACGGACGCGTCGAGCTGCGCGTGAGGTGAATTATGGCAAAACGCACTACAGATGACAAGAAAAAGCTAATCTACGCCCAAGAGGTGAAAAAGCTGAAAGCTGAAGGGCCGCAGAGACTGTATCTGCTCTACGGGCCGGAGGACTATCTCCGCGAGCAGTTTTTGCTCATGCTCAAAACCGCCTGCCTCCCGGAGGGGGAGGACAGCTTCAGCTATAAGCGCATGGACGGGGCAGAGCTTGATTTGCAGGAGCTTGCCGGGGCGATTGACGCCGTGCCCTTCATGAGTGAGCGCAGCTTTGTCGAGGTTCGCGGCGCGGACATCAACAAGGTCAAAGACGCCGACACCGCCGTGCGCATTTTGTCCGACATTCCGGATTATTGCACCCTTGTCTTTGTCCAGAGTGCGCAGTTTGAGCCGGACGGGCGTGGCAAGTTTATAAAGGCCGTGCGCGAGCACGGCTATGAAATGCGCTTCACCCAGCAGTCGCAGGGTCAGCTTGTCGATTGGGTCAGCCGCCGCTTTGCCGCGGCGGGCAAAAGCGTGGATTTGGAGGCCGTCCAGCGCCTGCTTTTCATCAGCGGCGACTTGATGAGCCACCTTATACCGGAGATTGAAAAGGTCGCGGCTTATGCTCAGGGTGAGCGCGTCACCGCCGAGGACGTCGAGGCGGTCGCCCATCACATTCCGGAGGCCGTGGTTTTTGCCCTCTCCGAGCAGATTTCCGCCCGCAGCTATGAGCGCGCCGCGGCCACGCTCGCCGAGCTTTTGTCGAACAAGGAAAATGAGCCCATAGTGCTCCTCGCGCTTTTGGGCGCGCAGATGCGCAAGCTGTACGCCGCGCGTCTTGCCTTGGAAAACGGGCAGGGCACAAAGACCGTGATGGAAATTTGCGCGATAAAGTACGAGTTTTTGGCCAAAAACCTCGTTTCCGCCGCGCGCGGGTATTCCTTGGGGCAGCTCCGCCGCGCCGTTGAGCTGTGCGCCGAGACGGATTATATGATGAAAAGCAGCTCTCAGGACGATGAAAAGCTTCTCACCGAGCTTGTCATGCGCATTGCCGCGGGTGAGGGCGATGATTAACGTCCGCGAGGTCATCGTCGTCGAGGGGCGCTATGATAAGAACACCCTCAGTCAGGTCGTCGACGCCGTCATCATCGAAACCGGCGGCTTCGGCATATTCAATGACAAGCAAAAGCAAAAGCTCCTGCGCAAAATGGCCGAGGCGCGTGGGCTCATCGTCCTCACGGATTCCGACGGCGCGGGCTTTGTCATCCGCAATTTCATAAAGGGCTGTGTTGACCCCAAGCTTGTCAAGCATGCCTATATCCCCGACGTGCCCGGCAAAGAACGCCGCAAATCCGCTCCCGGCAAAGAGGGCAAGCTCGGCGTCGAGGGCATGCGCCCGGAAGTCATCCTAACCGCCCTCCGCCGCGCCGGCGCAACCATGTGCGAGACGGAGGAGACAGGGACGACAGGGGAGACGGCGGCGACAGAGGCGATAGGAGAGACGGGGAATATAGCCGAGTCGAGCGAGCGAAGCGAGACCGCCCCGCCGCCGCGCGAAAAGCGCATAAGCAAGGCGGATATGTATGCCCGCGGCCTGACCGGCACACCCGCCAGCCGCCAAAACCGCGCCGCCCTGATCAAAACCCTGGATCTCCCCCAAGCCCTAACCCCCACCGCCCTCCAAGACATCCTCAACGCCATAATGACCAGAGAACAGTTCTATGAGATGACGTGGGATTGAATAGGCGTGAGCGGGGCACAAGACGGGAACAATCACATGGTTTTAGAGTAATGTAATCGTTATCAACAATAGTTTCAGTGAAGTATGGGCTGCGCCTAAGTATGCCGCCCGCTTCCGCAAATACTTCACAGCGCACAGCGCACTTCACGTGCCCGAAGGGCACACTTAGTTGAAAAACTGAGGACAGCACCCCCCAAATCAAGGCCAAGCAGAGCTGGCTTGATTCGGAAAGAAAAATAGCAAATACCGCCTTGAAGCCCAACGAAGTGGGTTCAAGGCGGAAAAGGAAAAACAGCACTGTCGGTCAATCGGACGCCGCTTGCGGCGGCTGATGACCTTACAGTGCTGTTTTGCCGTGGCGGAGAGTAAGGGATTCGAACCCCTGTGGGCTTGCGCCCTAACGGCTTTCAAGACCGCCCCGTTATGACCGCTTCGGTAACTCTCCGTATATGGCCGCGCGGGTGCGTTCGGCGCACATCGCGGCCTTGTATTTATATCACATTCGCGCGGCAAAGTCAACCGCTGACGCCGAGATGGGCGCGCGCCGCGGCGAGAATGTTTCGCATGAGCATGGCGCGCGTCATCGGGCCGACGCCGCCCGGCACGGGCGTGATGAATGCCGCGCGCGGCGCAACCTCGTCAAACACCACGTCGCCCGTGAACTTGCCCGTCACGCTGTCGCGATTCATCGCGACGTCAATCACCGTCGCGCCGGGCTTGACCATTTCGCCGGTGATAAGCCCCGGGTGCCCCGCCGCGACGACCAGCACGTCCGCCAGCCGCGTCAGCTCGCCGAGGCGCGGCGTGTGGCTGTGGCAGCACACCACCGTGCCGTTGGCGCGCAGCATCAGCGCGCTCATGGGCTTGCCGACGATGTTGCTGCGCCCCACCATGACGCACAGCTTCCCGTCAAGCGAAACGCCGTATTCCTCGAAAAGCGCCATGATCCCCGCCGGGGTGCACGGCAAAAGCACGGGCTTGCCCGTGACAATGCGCCCCACGTTCACCGGGTGGAACGCGTCCACGTCCTTCTCCGGCGAAATCGCCTCAATCACCGCGTCCTCGTCGATGTGCGCGGGGAGGGGGAGCTGCACAAGTATCCCGTCAATCTCATCATCGCAATTGAGCTTTTCGATGAGCGCGAGAAGCTCGCTCTCGCTCACCTCGTCCGTGAACTTATATTCCCGGCTCATGAAGCCGCACTGGGCGCAGTCGCGCTCCTTGCTTGTCACATAAGTGCGCGAGGCGGGGTCATCCCCCACCAGCACCACCGCCAGCCCCGGCTTGCGGCAAAGCCCCGCCGCCTCGGCGGCGATTTGCGCGCGCACGCGCGCGGCCAGTGCCTTTCCGTCCATCAGAGTTGCCATGACTGCGCCTCCTTTCGCCTCACTTGCCCTTGCTCTCGCTCGGCCGATACGTCGGCGCAAGCTGCATCACGAGCGCGCGGATATCGGGCGAATTTGCGTATGCCGCCTCCATCAGCTCCTCGATGCGGCCGAGGAAGCGGTCGGAATCAAAATCAATCGGGTGGCCGATATAAATGAGGTCGTTGGCCGTTTTCTCCAGCCCTTCCTCGGCCATCAGCTTCTCTTCGTAAAGCTTCTCGCCGGGACGGAGGCCGGTGTATTCCACCTTGATGTCCACATCGGGTCTGAACCCGGACAGCTTTATCAAATTGCGTGCCAGCGCGTCGATTTTCATCGGCGAGCCCATGTCCAGCACAAAAATCTCGCCGCCCTTGGCATAAGTCCCGGCCTGAAGCACGAGGCTGACCGCCTCCGGCACGGTCATGAAATACCGGATGATGTCCGGGTGCGTCACGGTGACCGGGCCGCCCTTGGCAATCTGCTTTTTGAACAGCGGCACGACCGAGCCGTTGCTGCCCAGCACGTTTCCGAAGCGCACGGCGACAAACTCCGTGGCGATTTCGCCCGGCGCGCTGTCGGCTTGGGCGGCGTGGACGCTCAGACGCGGGATAGACCCCGCGCGCCCGGCCTTAATGCGCCGGTCAAAGCTCTGCACCACCATCTCGCACAGGCGCTTGGATGCGCCCATGATGTTCGTGGGGTTGACGGCCTTGTCGGTGGAGATGAGCACAAAGCGCTTGCACCCGTGCGTCATCGCGGCGTAGGCCGTTTTGTATGTGCCGAGGACGTTGTTCTTGATGGACTCGCAGGGGCTGTCCTCCATGAGGGGCACGTGCTTGTGCGCCGCCGCGTGGAACACCAGCTCCGGCCGGTACTCGGCGAACACCTGCTCCAGTCGGCGGCTGTCGCGCACCGAGCCGATGAGCGTCACTAGGTCGAGCCGGGGGTAGCGCTCGCGCAGTTCAAGCTGAATGTCATAAGCGTTGTTTTCATAAATGTCGAAAATGATGAGCTTTTTGGGGCTGTGCGCGGCGATTTGGCGGCACAGCTCGCTGCCTATCGAGCCGCCTCCGCCGGTCACGAGGATAGTCTTGCCCGAAATGAAGTCAAAAACCTCATCCATGTTTATCTTTATCGCCTCGCGCCCCAGCAGGTCTTCAATGGATACGTCCTTGATGGAGTTTGCGTCCACAATCTGCCCCATCTGGCGGTACAGCACCGTCACCTGCTTCAGCTCGCAGTCGGTCTCGGAGCAAATGCTGAGAATGTCGCGCTTTTCCTCGACGGTGGCGCTGGGAATGGCGAGAATAATCTTGTCGATTTTGTGCTTTTCAACGTTGGTGAAGATGTCGTTTCTCCCGCCGACGACGGGCACACCCTCCATAAAGCGGTTCCACTTGTTGGGGTTGTCGTCGATGATGCAGCACACCTTGTCGCGCGAGCCTTCCGCGCGGTTGAGGTCATGCAGTATCATCTGCCCCGCCGCGCCCGCGCCGATGAGCATCACGCGCTTTGCCGCCGTCGTGTTGCCGGGGCGCTTGAAGCCGAGCACAATGCGGTAAGAAAACCTGACGCCGATGGTCAGCACGAACTGTAGCGCGATGCCGATGAAGTAATAGGTCATGGGCATGTGCGGAATTTGCGCGGTCGTGCCCATGATGTGCGACTGCAAAATCGTCCCCACGACTTGAAACACCAGCGTTATCACCGTTGCCACGACGGAGCGGTACATCTCATGCACCCCGGCGAAGCGCCAAATGCTTTTATAAAGCTTGCAGCACCAAAAAACCACGAGGCAGAACACCGTGTAAAACGGCGCAAAGCTGCGCAGCGCGTCGATATAAAACGCGGGGATATCCCAAAACTTGCAGTCATAGCGCAGCCACAGCGCGGCGTAAAACGCGGCGTTGACGGCAACGGCATCGTATAGCGCGAGGCACAGGCTTATGATTTTCCAATGCTCAATGTGTCCTTTGCGTTCGCCATGATTAGTCTGCATTCGCGCAAGCCCTCCCTTGTCTCGGTGCAATAAATATCAAAACCCCGCCCACGGCAAAACGCCGTAAACGTGTCATCATACTACATATAACTATATATTTATATCACTTTACGCTCGCTATGTCAATCTCACACGCCGTATATCCCAAGCTCCGCGATGGCCTGTGCCACGCTCTCGTGCGTCAATCGCGCAGCGGTGTAGTCGTCGTGGTCGAAATTCGGGGCGGCATCGGAGTAAATAAGCAGTGGCAGAAAGTGCAATCAGAGGGAACGGCATCTATCCGTCCCCTCTGAATCTTATTATTTATCACAGTATGCTAGGAGTATCTCTCACCCCAGCCTGACCTCCATTATCACCGGGTTGTGATCCGAGTTTTCAAAGCCCAAGTCCACGCACTCCACGGTTTCAAGCTCTATGTTCGGGGAGAGGATGAAGCCGTCTATCACATAGTGCTGGGTGTTTTCGGTGTCGGCGGGGTTATAGGGCTGATTGAGCAGGCGGCAGGAGGGCGTTTCAAGGTCATAGGCAAACTGCCAATCCTCGCCGGGGAGAACCTTTTCGTCGAGTATGCCGGGTGACCACAACTCTTCATGTGTGTTGGGGAAGGCGTCCAGCCCGCCGGGGAAAACCTGATTGAAGTCACCGCCGGCGATGACGTAATTGCCCTTTTCGTATTCAAGCTCAATGAACTCGCGAAGCTGCTTGGTCTGGGCAATCTTGCCCTCGCCGTCGTCATACGCCTCCAAATGCAGATTCACCAGCACGAGTTGCTTGGACGAATCCTTTATCGGCAGATACGTCACCAGCAGACAGCGCTTGAGATTCGCCGCGCTCACCGGCCACTTGAACGGGCAGGGGAGAGACACGCGCTCGGCCTGAGATATGTCAAGGTCGGTCGTGGTGAAAAGCCCGCTGTTGACCTGCCCGATCGGCGGCAGGGGAATCGGAACGAACACGCATGAATAATTCAGCGCGTGCACGCTCTCCCCGGCGGTGAAATACTCGGTCTGGTCAATGTGATAAGTGCGAGCCGAGTCGGTGTCAACCTCTTGCAGCATGATGAGGTCGGGGTCTTCGCTCCGCAGATATTCCTTTATCCCCAGCATGTATTTGAGCACCGTGTCCTGATTTGCGCTTTTGACGTTTTTGCCGCCGTCCATGAAAAAGTCCGAACCCTCGCCCAGCCCGCAGTACCCGACGTTCCACGACAAAACCTTCAGCGGCCTGTCGGTGCGCAGATACGCCGCGTCTCCGTCGGCCTCTATCTGAAGCTCCTCCACCGCAAGGGGCACGTACTCATTTGCCACTATGTACACAAACGCGAGCAGCACCACCGTCAAAAGCGCGATGAGCACGAATTTCAATATTTTCAAAGCTTTTTTCATAACATCGTTCCCTTAATATTATTGTGTGCATTCTATCACACATTCTTTCTCTTGCCAAGTGTGCAAAGCTGAGCTATAATATGATAATAACATGAATCACCGAGAATTCATTTAATCGGAGGTAACAAATGAGCTATGATATAATTAAGCAGCAGGACAGAGAGGTTTACGATTCCATGATGCGCGAGCTTGGCCGCCAGCGCGACCATATCGAGCTTATTGCCTCCGAAAACTTCGTCAGCCGCGCTGTGCTGGAGGCAATGGGCAGCCACCTGACCAACAAATACGCCGAGGGCTATCCCAACGCGCGCTATTACGGCGGCTGTCAGTTCGTCGACGAGGTTGAAACTCTCGCCATCGAGCGGGCGAAGAAGCTTTTCAACGCCGAGCATGCCAACGTCCAGCCCCATTCCGGCTCACAGGCCAATGTCGCGGTGTATCTCGCGCTCTTGAAGCCGGGCGACACCATATTGGGCATGGATCTCAGCCACGGCGGCCACCTCACCCACGGCTCTAAGGCGTCCATCTCCGGCAAGTATTTCAATGCCGAGTTTTACGGCGTCAGCCCCGAAACCGAGCTCATCGACTATGACGCCTGCGCCGAAAAAGCAGAGCAGGTCAAGCCCAAGCTCATCATCGCCGGGGCGAGCGCGTATTCCCGCGTCATCGACTTTGCGCGCATGCGCGAAATTGCCGACAGCGTGGGGGCGTACCTCATGGTGGACATGGCGCACATCGCCGGGCTTGTCGCCGCCGGTGAGCACCCCAGCCCCGTGCCCTATGCCGATGTTGTCACCACCACCACGCACAAGACCCTGCGCGGCCCGCGCGGCGCGCTGATTTTGTGCAAGGACGAGCTGAAAAAGAAAATTGACAGCGCCGTCTTTCCCGGCACGCAGGGCGGCCCGCTCATGCACATCATCGCCGGCAAGGCCATTTGCTTCGGCGAAGCACTTTCCGATGATTTCAAGGCGTATCAGCATCAGGTCATCCTCAATGCTGCCGCGCTTGCGGACGAGTTTTCCGCGCAGGGCATGCGCCTTGTCTCCGGCGGCACGGACAACCACCTTATAAATGTCGATGTCTCCGTCATGGGCAAAACCGGCGCGGAGATGCAAGAGCTTTTGGACGCGGCGAATATCACCGCCAACAAAAACGCCATCCCCTTTGACCCCCTGCCCGTGCGCCAGACCTCCGGCATGCGCTTCGGCTCGCCCGCCGTCACCACGCGCGGCATGAAACAGCCAGAAATGCACCAAATCGGCGCGATGATCGGCCGCCTCATGCGCGAGGGCGAGGCCGCTGTGCCCGCCGTTCGCGGCGAAACCATTGCCCTGTGCGAACGCTTCCCGCTCTACCCCGAAATGTGACGAGCGGCAATATACAAAAAGGAGAAAGCTATGACACCCAGGCTTTATATAGTCATTCCCTGCTACAATGAGCAGGAGGTTCTGCCCATCACCGCGCCCATGTTCCTTGACAAAATCAAGTCCCTCGCCGCCGCCGGCAAGATAAGCGACGATAGCCGCGTCCTCTTCGTCAACGACGGCAGCCGCGACGACACTTGGAACATCATCAAAGCCCTTGCCGCCGAGGATGAGCATTTCATCGGCATCTGCCAAAGCCGCAACCGCGGCCACCAAAACGCCGTCCTTGCCGGGCTCATGGAGGCCAAGGACGTTTGCGACATCACCATCTCCATCGACTGCGACGGGCAGGACGACATCAACGCCATGGACGCGATGGTTGACGCTTATGCCGAGGGCTGTGATGTGGTTTACGGCGTCCGCTCCAGCCGCGAGACCGACACCTTCTTCAAGCGCGCCACCGCGCAGGGCTTTTATAAATTCCTTGCCATGATGGGCGCGGACGTGGTGTATAACCACGCGGACTACCGCCTCATCAGCGCCCGCGTGCTCAAGGAGTTTGCCAACTTCAAAGAGGTAAACCTCTTCCTGCGCGGCCTTGTGCCCCTCGTCGGCTTCAAGAGCACCAGCGTCACCTATTCCCGCGCCGAGCGCATCGCGGGCGAGAGCCATTACCCGCTGAAAAAGATGATCGCCCTCGCGGTTGACGGCATCACCAGCCTTTCCGTCAAGCCTTTGCAAATGATAATGGGCTTCGGCCTTTTCGTCGCGGCGGTCAGCTTCATCGGCTGTATATGGGCGCTTGTCACCGCGCTGTGCGGCCACTCCGTGTCCGGCTGGGCGAGCATGACGTGCATAATCTGCTTTGTCAGCGGCGTTCAGCTCATCTGCCTCGGCATAATCGGCGAGTACATCGGCAAAATCTATCTCGAATCCAAGCACCGCCCGCGCTATATCATCAGCGAGCGCACATGGGACAAAGAGTAAATCTATTCATAATAATTCACACAAATCGCCGATTTTGCGCAGAATCGGCGGTTTTTTATTGCCGTCTTTGACAAACTTTTAATATTATTTGACACGGTAAACACAGTGATGTAAAATAAGCTTCACAGTGAGCAAAATTTCTTATAAAGAGGTGTACAGATGTACAAAGTAGTAACCAAGCGATTTTTGAATGACGCGAATACTATCTGCCTGTTTGAAATTGAGGCACCCCTGATTGCCAAGCATGCGCAGGCCGGTCAGTTCGTCATTTTCCGCCTTGATGAGCAGGGCGAGCGCGTCCCGGTGTCCGTCGCGGGCTGGGATCGCGAGAAGGGCACAGTCACCGTCATGGTTCAGGCCGCAGGCCGCACCACGCGCATGCTCCACACCGTCGAGCAGGGCGATTATATCACCGACATTGTCGGCCCTCTCGGCAAGGCCACCGAGATGGAGGGGCTGAAAAAGGTGTGCGTCGTCGGCGGCGGCGTCGGCTGCGCCATTGCTTACCCCATCGCCAAGGAAATGCACAAGCTCGGCATCGACGTCACGTTCATCGCCGGCTTCAGAAGCAAGGACATCGTCATTCTCCCCGATGAGCTTAAGGCCGCTTCCGACAAGCTCATTATCTGCACCGACGACGGCTCTTACGGCGAGCACGGCTTCACCACCAAGTACCTCCAGCAGGAGATTGACGCCAACATCGCCGAGGGCAAGGCTCAGTTTGACCGCGTCATCGCCATCGGCCCGGACATCATGATGAAGTTCCTTGCCGACGTCACCCGCCCCTACGGCATCAAGACCATCATCTCCCTCGACCCCATCATGGTCGACGGCACGGGCATGTGCGGCGGCTGCCGCGTCATCGTCGGGGGCGAGACCAAGTTCGCCTGCGTTGACGGCCCGGATTTCGACGCGCACGAGGTCGACTTCGACTCTCTTCTCAAGCGCGCTGCGTTTTATAAGGACGAGCAGGACGCGGCGGCGCAGCATATCTGCCGCATGACAGGAGGTAAACGCAATGGCTAATATGAGTTTGACCAAGAACCCCATGCCGGAACAGGACGCCGTTGTCCGCGCCGGTAACTTTGACGAGGTCGCCCTCGGCTATACCGCCGAGATGGCCATTGACGAGGCCAAGCGCTGCCTCAACTGCCGTGACCCGCGCTGCCGCACCGGCTGCCCGGTGTCCGTGCGCATCCCGGAGTTCATCGCCAAGGTCGCCGAGGGTGACTTTGACGCGGCCTATGAGATAATCACCTCCACCAACTCCCTCCCCGCCGTCTGCGGCCGTGTCTGCCCGCAGGAAAAGCAGTGCGAGAGCAAGTGCGTGCGCGGCATCAAGGGCGAGAGCGTCGGCATCGGCCGCCTTGAGCGCTTTGTCGCCGACTACCACATGAACAAAGAAGTCAAGGACGAGGTCAAAGCCCCCGAATCCAACGGCCACCGCGTCGCGGTTGTCGGTTCCGGCCCTGCCGGTCTCACCTGCGCGGGCGACCTGCGCAAGCTGGGCTATGACGTCACCGTTTTCGAGGCGTTCCACAAGTCCGGCGGCGTTCTGGTTTACGGCATTCCGCAGTTCCGTCTCCCCAAGGAGATTGTCGCCGCCGAGATCGAGAATCTCAAGGCCATGGGCGTCAAGATTATAAATAACGCCATCGTCGGCAAGAGCGAGACCGTGGATGAGCTGTTTGAAGACGGCTTTGAGGCTGTGTTCATCGGTTCGGGCGCGGGTCTGCCGCAGTTTTTGCACATCCCCGGCGAGAACCACCTCGGCGTTTACTCCGCCAACGAGCTGCTCACGCGCGTCAACCTCATGAAGGCTTTCCGCGATGATTATGACACCCCCATCAAACACTTCCACAATGTCTGCGTCGTCGGCGCGGGCAACGTGGCCATGGACGCCGCGCGCGTTTCCAAGCGCCTGGGCGCGGAGCACGTGTATATCGCCTATCGCCGCGGCAAGGACGAGCTGCCCGCGCGTAAGGAAGAGGTCGAGCATGCCGAGGCCGAGGGCATCGAGTTCCGTCTGCTCAACAACCCCGTGGCCATCCACGCGGGCGAGGACGGGCATGTCACCGGCATCGAGCTTCAAAAGCAGGAGCTGGGCGAGCCGGACGAAAAAGGCCGCCGCAAGCCCGTGCCCGTTGAAGGCTCGAACTGGATTCTCGATGTTGACGCGGTCATCATCGCCATCGGCACAAGCCCCAACCCGCTCATTCGCAACACCACCGAGGGCTTGACCTTCACCCGCAAGGGCGGCATCGAGGCCGACGAGGGCGGCAAGACCGCTCGCGAAGGCGTCTTCGCCGGCGGCGACGCCGTCACCGGCTCCGCCACCGTCATCCTCGCCATGGGCGCAGGCAAAGCCGGCGCCAAGAGCATCGACGAGTACATAAAGAGCAAGAAGTAAGAACAATATAACAAAACACAAACCGGCGCACTGCCATTGCGACCAACGGCAGTGCGCTGTTTCTATACCCCTATCCGTCGCGTCCAAAGCTTTTCTTCCCGTCTTCCGGCTGCAAAATCCAATAAAAAAAGCAACCCTCAATTTCCCTTGCACAAATTATTAACAATCATTGATTTACTGTGTGATGTTTGATATAATATTATACATGCGTAAATAATGAGCCTTGGAGGCGGAATATGGACAGAGAAATAAACATACGTTTTTTGCGGATGCTCGGCTGGGAGGGCGAGGAGCTGGAGCGCTTCATCCCGGAATGGCTTGCCGCGGCGAAGCTCCTTGAGCTGACAGACGATGACGTCCGTTACGCTTGCGATGAGTGGATACCGCAGTATTGGAATATTTCGCTTCAGGGCGTGAAGAAGATGATCGCGGCCTGCATCAGAGAGGCGGCGGAGCTTGCCAAGCTCCCGCAGTACCTTGCCGAGGGGAAAAAGGTCATGTATTCAAACAACATTTCCTCCTTCCCCAGCGTATACGCCAACAAGCTCGCAGGCAAGGGTCAGCTTTTCGTGGCCTACCCCGATTTTATAATGACGACGCTGTGGCAGGCGTTTTTCGGCAAGCCGCAGAACAATTTGCAGGACAAGCCCGTCCTCAGCCAAACGTGCAGCCATTGCGCGCTCAACTGCATTCGCGCGGCCACAAGCACCGCGCGCAAGATTCCCACGCCCACAGTGACGTGGACATGGGGGCTTTACTGCAACGAAGGGCCGAAAACCGAAGAGCTTATCGACTGCATGAGCGACCGCAACGAGGCAAACGACGTGCTCACATCCATCCCGCATGACGCGCCGCTCGGCGAGATAGAGGCGGAAAACCCCGCCCGCGTCAACTTCCTCGCGGCGCAAATCCGCGAATCCCAGCAGCGCGTGAGTGAGCTGACGGGTGTTGCCGTGACGGAGGGGGACATGCGCCGCGCGATAGAGGGCTATCTTGAATACCTCCGCCGCGTGGAAAAGCTCACAAAGCTTGTCGTGACGGCTGATCCCCAGCCGATAAGCGGCATTGAGCTTTCACTTTTCTGCATGAATCTGCAGGTGTGCTTTGCCGACATGTCTTATGTCATCGATGCGCTTGACACCATGATTGACGAGGTTCAGCAGTGCATAAGCCGCGGCGAGGGCATTCTGCCGAAGGGCTCGCCCCGCCTTGCCTGCCACTTCGCGCCGATGAACCTGCCGTGGATCGACAAGGCGTTCCGCGAAAACGGGGTCAACCTTTCACTTGGCCGCATGTTCCCGCTTGCAAGCTGGATTGAAGAGGCGATAAAAGACGATGCTGACCCTTATGTCGCGGCGGCGCGGATATGCCTGATGTGCCCGGACGCGGTCAACATGAAAAACGCCGCGAAGATTGTGACCCGGCATTTGCAAAGCTTTTCGTTTGACGGCGCGCTTTTCGGCTTTTATGAGTTTGACCGCTGGATAGGCGCGCTGCAAAAAACCATGATTCGCCTCATCGAGGACGCCACCGGCGTGCCGCACTTTTATCTTGAGGGCGAGTTTTGGGATGGCAGCAAGTATTCCATCGAGGACAGAAACTCCATTATCCGAAGCATTTGCAGCTGTCTGAAGATATCCGGCATGTGACCGGGATATCAATATTTTTCGATATAGCAAGGGTGAATGCCAAATGTCACGTGAAAAGGTACTGTGCGGGAAAGAAGAAATCTTCCGCGTTGCAATCGGGATTGTCGACCGGGAGGGCATAGAGTCGCTTTCGATAAGAAACATCGCCAAAGAGCTCGGTGTCTCTCCCATGACGATATATAACTACGTCGAAAATCTCAAGGATATAAAAAAGCGCATACTCATAAACGGCTTTGACAGGCTCTATGCCGCCGTGTTTGCCGAGCTGAGCACTCTGCCGTCGCCGGTGGACAAGCTGCATTTTTGCAAAACCATCGCCATGAGTATCTACCGCTTTTCAATTGAAAACAGCAATGTGTATACATACATGTTCGGCGAGGGTCAAAAGATGTTCAGCGAGGACGCCGAGGTGAGGCCGTTTTACAACAACGTCCAAAAGCTCATGAAAAGAGCCAAGGCGACCCAGCGCGATTTGAGCACGAACGAAACCGGCTATCGGCTGTTCGAGATGATAATATTCTCCGTGTCCTATCAGATATCGGCGGGCACGAACACTCTCACCGAGGCGGAGTACGGCGAGCTGATTGATTTTTATCTGGAAAAGTGCATTAAGTGATTTGCACAGCTCTATTGCCAATAATTTGGCAATCGCCCGAATGCGCGCGTAAGCAAATATATGCTTGACATTTATAAGACAAGAGTGTATTATAAATAGTAAAGTTTACGGCGTACATTTTGACGTGTTCTTGATTATAATAGGAGGCGCTGTAAATGACTCAAGAATTTTTTAATCGGCTTTCAGATATAGAACAAAAGCATATTCAGCGGATGGAGGATGAAAAGCGGCAGGGCAAGCCCCTTGTCGCCTACAGCTCCACCTTTGTCCCGGCTGAGCTTATCCGCGCGGCAGGCGCGAACGCGTTTATGATATGCCGCGGGGGTGAGTACGCCCCGGCAGAGGCGGCCGTGAACGACACGCTTGAATGCATCAACCCTCTTGCGCGCGCAAGCGTGTCATACATCTCCGGCATGACCGACGGCCCGGAGTCAAAGGCCGATCTCGTCGTGACGGCGTTTTCCGACAGCCACATGAGCCGCATGAGCGAGCTTATGGAGTACAAGGGGATAAACGTGTTCAAAATCGGTGTCCCGGTCGATTGGCAGAAGAAAATATCCTTTGAATATTACCTTGGCTCTCTGCGCGCCATGCTCGTCAGAGTCAGCGAGCTCACCGGGCATGAGCCGGATATGACCCTTGCGCGCTCATATTTTGAGCTTTCCAACCGCCTTAAGGCGTGTATGCGCGAGGTTAAGGAGCTGCGCCGCCGCGATGTCGTCCCCATGAAGTTTGAGGAAATCGCAAAGCTTCACAGAATGAGCTTTCTTTTGAATGACGAGGAGGCCGTGCGCGCGCTTGAAGATTATGTCGCCGCGGCCAAGTCCGCCCCCGCGCTTTTTGACGAGGGCGAGCCGCGCCTTATGATAATAATGCGCGCCGTTCCCGCCGGTGATTATGACATCTTGCGCATAATAGACGACACGGGCTGCCCCGTCGTGGCGGAGGTGCTGGACGAATGCGCCTGCGTGTCCGACAGCGACGTCGACCTCGACGGCGATCTGATTGAAAACTTCGCGCGAAGCCGCTACAGCATGGCGCTTCCGCTCAACTCTTTCCAGCCCTCGTGGAGAATCCGCTTTGAGCGCATACGCACGCTCATTGAGGAATACCGCATCTCCGGCGTAGTGTGGTATCAGCTCGCGCACGATGAGATATACGACATGGAGTATTCCTGCGTGTCCAAATGGCTCGGCGAAATGGGCGTGCCCAGCGTCAAGCTCGAAACGGATTACGATTATTCCCCGGAAAAACTCACGGCCAAGAGAAACCAAATCAACAGCTTCATCAAGCGTGTGAAGAAAGCGCGGCGTTGAAGTCTGCGCCTCTGTGCCGTGGTTTGAGCATAAAAGCCCATATAACTACAATAATCGGTATGGAGGTATGACAAATGGACTTTAAGACAGCAAACCTTGCCATCAGCAGCGACATTGCCGAGCTCATGGAAGAGCGCGGCGTCAAGGAAAGCGACGTGCGTGAGATTCTCGACTATGCGGAAAGCACCGGAAAGAAGCTCTATATCGAGGGCGAAGAGCACTTCCTCGCCAGAAAGCGCATGGGCAAGTTCTCCGGCTATGTGGAATACGTTTTGACCGCCGACGGGGCTGAAATTCTCGACGTTTACAGCCATATGGTCAAATTCGAGGAAGACGAAGAGTAAAGGAGAAGAAAAATGAGCAAGTGGAAATGTTTTGTCTGCAAGGCAGAGATGGAAGAGGTTGATGATATCCAAATCACGTTCGGCGACATGAATCTCCCCGAAGCCGAGGGGCTGCGCTGCCCAAATTGCAAATCCGAGTATCTTGAAAGCGAGTATGTTGTCGACCAGCTCGCCAGCGCGGAACAAATGCTGTCCGGCAAGTAATAATCCGGAGGGCTTATAATGAATTTGTTTGCCGGCGTGGACATCGGCTCCACGACATCCAAGTGCGTCATCATTGACGAGAATAAAGAGATAAAGGTCTTTCACCGCGACTATACGGAGTTTGACCGCGACATGAGCGGCGAAAAGGTGCTCAACGCCGCGCTTGAGGAAATCGGCGCATCGGCGGAGGATGTGAAGTTCATCGTTTCCACCGGCTATGGGCGCAAGGCGTTCCGGCGCGCGGATATGGACATCCCCGAAATTATCGCCCACGGCATCGGCACGCATCAGGTTGAGCCGACGGCGCGCACCATCATCGACATCGGCGGGCAGGACAGCAAGGTCATCGAGCTTGACGAGTTCGGCACGGTCACAAAGTTCGAGATGAACGACAAGTGCGCGGCCGGTACAGGGCGCTTTTTCGAGGTGCTCACTCACCGCCTCCTCGGCATCGAGATGGAAGAGCTTTCCGACCTCATGAAAAAGTCCACCAAGCCCTGCAACATCAGCAGCATGTGCACCATCTTCGCCGAAAGCGAAATCATCTCTTATCTTTCTCAGAAAGAGAACGTGGCGGATATCGCCGCAGGCACGGGGCGCTCCATCGCCAAGCGCGTTCTCGCCATGGGCAGAGCCGCGCAGATACCTTATGAAGAGCCGATTGTCTTTTCCGGCGGCGTTGCCAACAACGAGGCTATCACCGATATTTTTGCCTCGCTTCTGCACAAGCCCGTCAAGGCGATCAACCTCCCGCAGTCCACGGCTGCCCTCGGCGCGGCCATCAGGGCACTGCGCGAGTATAACAAGGCCAATAAGTAAGCTATTGCGACAAAACCGCCGGGATACCGGCGGTTTTATCGCTTGAAGGTGAACGGGAATGGAAAACGCATTTCAACAGCTTTGTGCGCTCTTGCCGGAGTGCACGGCGGACATAGCCGCGCTTTGCCGCGGCGCGGAATACTTTGAGCTTGATGAGAGCACCGTGCGCCGCGCCGCCGCGCTCTTGCCGGAGCACCACGCGCTTAAATATAAGGGCGTTCGCATGCTGCTTTCGGCGTGTGTTGAGGAGTTTGCCGAGTGCTTTTCGCCTCATGGCGCGGCGCGCTGTGAGGTCACGGTTCCCGCGCCGACATGCGCGATGCTGGCCTTGCAAAACGCGGCGGGGGAGCGTCTTGCGCTTTCGTCCTCGGCCTTTTTCGCGCAGATTATGCTGCGCGGTATTCTCGATTACGGCGAACCGATGAGTCTGGCAAGCTGTGCCAAGCGCCGCTGTGGGCTCAATGTAATGCGCGAGCGCATGCTCGCCTCGCCCTGCGTCGCCGCGCCGGAGTATCAGCTGCAATTTTCGGTGCTGTGCGATGAGTGCGCAAAAGCAGGGGAGGGCGCGGGCAAAAAAACGCAGACCGCGACGGCCTGCTTTTCCTATGGCGACACCGAGCGCTTTGCGCGCGAATTTTACGCGCGCGTGGAGAAAATGCTCGGCGTATGCGTGGCGCGCGCGGACATGCAAGCCGCGTTTGCGCTCTATGGGCGGCTTTTGCGCGCTCAAAGACACATTGAAGAGCTTTCCCGGCGCGAGGAATATGAAGTGCTTTGCGGCAACAGCTTTGCCCTTGCCCAGTCCGTCATGCTCATGACGACGCCGCGCATGGAGCGCTTTGTCACCGCGCTTGAAGAGCTCTCCGCCGAGCTTGAAAATGCCGCGCCGCGCTCGCCCGGTAAGAAGCGAATATATTGCTACTATATTCCCTTTCTCCAGCCGGGGATTGACCGCCTTTTCAGAGAAGCCGGCGCAGAGCTTGTCGGCGGGGCGGCGTTTTGCACGGCGGGCAGTGCGGCGGGCTTTGACATGGCGCAGATGACTGCGGCTTGGGTCGACACGCTCATGGGGCGCGCCTCGCCGGAGACGCAGTGCGATATAATCGCGCGCGAAATGCGCCTTTGGCATGCCGACATGTATCTCACCGGCGCTTTCGGCTTTGACCGCTGCCTCGGCGCGGCTGTGCCGCTCCGGCGCAAAATATTGCGCGAAAAGCACGGCATAAAAACCGCCGTGCTCGATGCGGATTTCTGGAGTGAAAACGCCATGTTCGGCTCGCTCGAAAACCGCATCGAGCAGATTGCCGCCGGGTGAGTGCCTATTCCGGGTGATTTTCGTCCAGCGGGTGGGTGACGGTTTTGTAGTGCTCCTTGAGATAAATCGCCATGGCCTGCAGCTCGTTTGACATGAACTGCGCCAGCTCCGTGCTCTCCTCAAACGCGCTCAAAAGTGCCTTGCCGCGCTCTCCGGGCAGCTTTTTGGCAAGCGCGGGTATGCCCAGCGTGAACACCCTTTGCAGCGACGCCGCGCATTGCCGCTGCAAGGCGGTCAGCGTGGAGAGTATGCCCTCCTCGCAATCGTTCACATCGGCGATTATCTGCTCATTTTGAAGTGAAATCCGCCCCTCGGCGATTTTCCCGCTCAAAACCCTGACCGCGCTCATGCACTCATCAATTGCCGCACTCACGGCCTCGCGGCCATCGCTTATGCTCTTTTGCCAATCGGCAAGGGCGCTTTCCGCCATGTCGCCGTTTGCGCGGCTCACCAAATCCGAAAGTGCGCATGACCGGCGCTCGTGCTCCTCTTTCAGCCGCGCCAGCTTTTCGCTGAATGCGCGCGAGCTTGCGTCGGATAAAGCTTCGCTTTTCATCCTTATAACCTCTCTCATCAAATCATATTCCGAAAAAAGCCCGCCGATGGCGGGCTTTTCCGGTTTTAACAAGGGTTTTGCCTCAATCAGCCTTCCTGAGCTTCCTTCATTGCCTTGCGGGCGTGAATGATCTGGCAGACGGATTCAATTCTGGTCTTGAGAGATTCGGGGCTGTAGTCGCGGTCATCCCAGAAGTCGGCCTCAATGTAGTAAGAGGGCACGCCGGTGCGCTCTTCAACGAGCTTGGCCATGATCTTCTGCTGTGCGCCCAGCCAACGGTCAAAGTCGAAGAAGCCGAGTATCATGCCGTCGGGGTTGCACATCTCAACCTTTTCGGACATGGATTCCGCCTCGCCCTTGAGGTTGCGGCACATGCCGTTGCGAGACCACATCTGAGCTGCGCTCATCCAAGGATCGTCGGGGTAATCCACCGGGCTCATCTCCAGCTTGGACTGGGTGAGCGCGTGGGAGAACGTGCCGATGACGCCGTTGTCGCGGAAGTACTTGCCGACCCAGGGAACGCAGAACGGCAGGTTGTAGTAGCCGACGGTCGGGGTGTCCTTGGGCATGACGCCCTCGCCGTTCTTGATGGCCTTGCGGATTTCCTTGATGAGGACGTCGATGGCCTCTTCAAGATACTTAAACCCGGTGTTGAACGGAACGGTCAGGCACTGCTGAAGCATGGTGAGCGTTTCGCCGCCGAGAACGGGGGGATTTGCGGTGGTGCACATCTGGGTGAGCATGCCGGCCTTGAAGCCCATTGCGCCGGCCTTCTTGTTGGCGGCGGCAAGGTGCTCGTCGGTGATGGTCAGGCCGGTGGCCTCTTCGATGGCCTTGACGCCGAGCTTCATCTGCTCGGACATGAAGCGGACGCGATCCTCAATGAGGTCCTCCTGCTCGTCAAAGCGGCCGTCGTGCGGCACGCGGGAAACGTGGTAGTGCCACTGCTTGCCGGTGATGCCCTGGATGAACTCGTCGGTCTTCGGGCCTTCGTCGCAGTTGAAGCCCCAGCTCCAAATGATGTCGGGCGCGGCGATGGTGCCGGTGGTGTACGCGGCGACGCGCATCTTGTTGAGCGGGCAGTGACGGCAGCCGTAGGTGAAGCCCTGCTTTTCAGCCTCGTTGAGGAAGGGGGCTGCACTGTGGAAGAAAGAGTTGAGCGTGTTGACCATCAGCAGATCGGGGAAGCCGATGAACACGTTGTCGCCGCCGGCCTCTTTGACTGCGTAATAGTAGTTTGCGATGGCGGGCAGTATGCCGTAAACTATCTTGACGCCCTTTTCCTTCTTGTTCGGGGTGTCGACGATTTCGGCGATCTCGCGCAGGTACGCGCCGATCATCTTGCGCACGCCGAGATACTTGATGTCCCAGTTCTGGGGGATATAGGTGTCAACGGAGAAGGTGATAATCTCATCGGTGAGCTTCAGCTTCTCTGCGGTGACCTTCCAAATGGGGAGAAAGCTTTCAAGCTCTTCGCCTTCAAATGCGGCAAGCTCAAGCAATTCACGATTGATATCTCTGGCCATTATTTTGCCTCCTTTATGCTCTCAACAAAGCTTTCAAGTCTGGTGGTGAGAGGCGCCATTGCCTCGCGGGAGTACTCATAAGAGGATTCCAGCTTCATCACGGGCATACCCATCTTGGCGAGCTTGGCGCGCAGAACGGTGAACTCCATGTCATAGATTTCGTCAAATGCGAGCTGATACCAAAGAATGCCGTCGATTCTGTATTCCTTGATAAGCTCTTCAAGGTGCTCAAAGCGAGTGTCCCAAGACGGCTGGAAGATGGTGATGGGCACCTTCTTGTCGTACATCGCGGCGGCGTAAGCGTCGATGACGTCGCTCTCAAGGTCGATGTCGCAGTTGAACGGGCGGATTGCCTCGTCGAGGAACTCCCCGACTATCGAGCCGCCGGCGGCTTCGATGATGCTCGGCACCATGTAGTCGCCCAGTGCCACGGCGCGGCCCATGATGAGGATGCGCGGGGCGTCTGCCTTGTGCGCGCCGGGGGCGTCCTTGAGATAGTCATAAATCTTCTCAAGTGCCGCAATGCTTTCGTCATAGCTCACGCGATAGGTGTAGTGGTTGAGCTTTATGAAGTCGCTGAAGGTGATGGGGGGATTGTCCTGCTTGCGCAGAGCGTCGATTTTGCGCAAAAGCTCGTTTATCTTGTTGGTCTTTGCGTACTGGGCGCGGATGTCCTCATCGCTGATGGGGTGGCCTGCGATCTCTTCCAGCTTCTCGCGGAACTCTTTGAGCTCCTTGCGGTAGTATTCCTGCGAAATGCCGATGACATTGTCCGCCGGAACGCCCACCTTGTAAACGGGAACTCCCTTGAATTCAAGAATCTCGGACATGCGGCCATAGTGGCAGTCGGACTGCTGAATGGCCACGCAGTCGGCGATGGGCATGACGGGGTCAAGGTTCATCAGGTAAGCCCCGGCCATCGTCGCGGCCAGCGGGTTCATGAAGCGCAGCATGTAGTCAAGCGTGGCTTCGGGGGGCTGGGGGTCGCCGCCCTTGCAGATAAGGAACGGATCCATACCGGCAGCGACGATCCACTGTTCGGGAATGAAGTCGCCGAAGTATTCAACGACCTTCTTGCCGTTTTTCTTTGCTTTGACTATCTCCAACGGACGCTTGCCGGAGAGTCTGTCAAGTTCCTGCATAATCTCCTTCACAAAGAGACCTCCTTAGAATAAATTGTACCGGATTGTAGCGACGTGCGCAGCTTTCTTTCCGAAAGCTCCGACCAAGCCTTGACACAATAATAACGATATCACGTACACTGTAAATAATCAAGTCTTTTTTGCCTCAAAACACATTTTTGTGTATTGTGATAAAAATGACTGACTAAAAATTGTTGAAAAAGCCGAAAATTCAAAAACTCAGAGAAAATTCTTGATTATTTACGCTGTATACTTTTAATCACAAAGTTGTAAAAATCCGACTCCGAACAAGAAAAAGCGCCGTGTTTTGCCTCGAAAAATGCTCCGAAACGCCGAAAATGCCCCGAATCCGCCTTTGTTGACACCGGGCGAAAAAGAAAGTATTATAATGGCGCACCCGGAAATGTACATTGTAAGCAACGCGCTCCCGCCGACTGAGTCTGACACAATACTTTGTATGTGGGAGAGAATGTTACAATGGAAAAATCCAAGAATAAAGTCCAGCTTGGCATTTACCTCGTGGCCATCCTCATGATGGGCGTCGTCGGTATTGCCAGCAACCTCGGCACTATTGCCGCGCACTTCCCCGAACTGTCGCAGACCGGCGTTCAGGGGCTTATGTCCGTTCCCTGCATTGTTATTATGGTTGTCACGCTGCTCATGGGCAAGGTGATGGATCTCTGCTCCAAGAAGACCCTTACCATCGTGGCGATTTTGCTGTTCCTTGTCGGCGGCATTGCCCCCGCTTTCATGGAAAGCTTCACCGTCATCCTCGTCCTGCGCGGCGTGTTCGGCGTGGGCGTGGGCATGCTTCAGGTGCTGTGCACCGCTCTCGTCGCGGAAAACTTCGAGGGCGCTGAGCGCGAAAAGGTTCAGGGCAACCTCACCGCTTTCCAGATGATCGGCTGCGCCATCATGGTTTTCGGCGGCGGCATGCTCGGTGGTCTGGGCTGGAACACCGGCTTTTATATCCACCTCATCGGCGTCGTTTCCCTCATCGCGGCCATAGTCCTCATCCCCAACGTTCAGCCCGTCAAGGCTGCCCCCGCTGAAGATAAGCCCGCCGAAAAGGCCAGTCTCGGCGGCAAGGTGTGGTTCTGGATGTTCGCCGGCTTCTTCGTGTTCGTCGTCGGCCAGGTCTTTTCCAACTCCAACGCGTTCCTCGTTGCCGAAAAGGGCTTGGGTGACGCGTCTGCGTCCGGCCTCGGCATGGCGTTCTTCTGCGCCGGCGGCATCGTGATGGGTCTGCTTTACGGCAAGGTGGCCTCCATCTTCGGCAAGTTCACCATGTCCTTCGGCTTCCTCGTCACCGCTTTGGCTTATGTCGTCATTGCCCTCTCCGGCAGCATCGGCGCGTTCTATGTCGGCTGCGTGCTCTACGGCTTGGGTCTCTCCACGGTCATGCCTCAGTTCTTCCTCGCGGTCGGCTCGTCCGTTCCTCCTGCCGCGCTTGGCTTGGCTCTGTCCATCGCAACCTGCGTTCAGAACTTCGGCCAGTTCTGCAGCCCCTACGTCATCAATCCCCTCACGGGCATTGTCGGCGGCATGGAAAGCGTCGCGGCGTTCTGGGTCGCGGCTGTCATTGCGGCTGTGCTCGCTGTTGTCATCGGTGTCATCAGCGCGGCGAAAAAGAACTGATTGCCGTCTGCTTGGCAATTTAGCAGTTTAGTTTTGTCTTCATAAATGCAAGCCGATTTTTCAGTCGGCTTGCATTTGAAGTATATACGCTCTGTTATCAATTTCACAACCACCTGAAAGGATTGTTCTTATGTACGATTATGATGTAGTATGCATAGGCGGCGGGCCGGGAGGCTCGGCCTGTGCAATGCGTTCGGCAGACCGCGGCAAAAAAGTCGCAATAATCGAGGCGCGCGCGAAAAACGGTTCGGGCGGCACGTGCGTCAATCGCGGCTGCATTCCCACCAAGGCGCTCATGGCCTCGACCAATCTTTACGCCTCGCTCAAAGAGGCCAAGGCCTACGGCATAAACATTGATATGTCCGCCGTCACGGTGGACTTCAAAGCCATCGACAAGCGCAGAAAGGGCGTCATCAACAACCTCGGCTTCGGCCTTGAAACCCTGCTTTGGAAAAAGTCCCGCGGCATCGACGTCATCAAGGGTCGCGCCCGCCTCGTCGACGCGCACACCATTGAGGTCGACAACGGCAAGGAGAAGAAAACCGTCACCGCCGAGTATATCAACATCGCCGTCGGCTCGGAACCCGCCGAAATCCCCGCTTTTCACGTCGACCATGAAAAGATAATCACCTCCAACGAGATTATGGACTTCTCCCGCCCCATGCCCAAGAGCATCGTCATCATCGGTTCGGGCGCAATCGGCTTGGAGTATGCCCACATTTACAATACCTTTGACGTTGAAGTCACGATAGTTGAAATGATGCCCGACCTCGTCCCGGCTCTGCACGAAAAGGAGATAACGGACGCCGTCAAGAAGTCGCTTGAAAAGCGCGGCATCGTCGTCAAAACCGGTTCGGGCATCGCCAATGTCGAGGTTCAGCCGGACGGCATGGTCAAATCCACCCTCGCAAACGGCGAGGAGCTCATCTCCGAGGAAGTCCTCTGCGCCATCGGCCGCAAGCTCAACACCTTCGACATGGGGCTTGAGGAAGTCGGCGTGAAGATGGAGAAAAACGGCCAAATCGTCACCGATGAGCACATGCGCACCAGCGTCCCCAACATCTTCGCCGCGGGCGACGTCACCACCGGCACTCAGCTCTCCGACAAGGCACAGCGTCAGGGCTTGGTCATCGCCGAGACCATCGCGGGCAATGATTATTATATCAATTACGACGTTATCCCCGTCACCACCTTCCTCGAACCCGAAATCGCATGGGTGGGCTTCACTCAGAGTGACGCCGAGGAGAAGGGCATCAAGACCATCAGCGGCTCGCTCGGCTTTGCCTCGAACGAGAAAATGATCGCCATCGGCAAAACCGAGGGCGTCATCAAGGTCGTGGCGCGCGAGGATGACCACACCATCATCGGCTGCCAAATCTTCGGCCACGAGGCCTGTGACCTCATCGCCGAGATGACCGTCGCCGTGGAGAACAAGATGACCCTTGAGCAGGTGTTCAACTCCATGCATCCGCACCCCACCGTCACCGAGCTCATTCTCGAAGTCTGCAAACGCGCCGTTGGGCTGTCGTTTGATAAATAATCGAATATCGCGACAAACACTTCCCTCCGCTCATTGCGGAGGGAAATTTCTTTTGACATGCCGCGAAATATATGTATAATAAATATGAGGTGTAAAAATAAATATTCGCTTTTTGTTTTGCTTTCTGAGAGGTTCTTTGTATGAATATATACGAAAAATTTTTGAGAATGTTGGAGTTTTCGGATGAGGAAATGCCGGATATGCTTCCAAAGTGGGAACTCGCCTGCAAGCGAATCGGGCTGACGCGCGAGGATGTGCGTTTTTCCGCCGAGGAGTGGATTCCCACCTATTGGGACATGTCTTTGAAAGGCGTGCGCATGTGCATCGGCGCATATATCCGCGAGCTTATTGAGCTCAGCCGCATGCCCGATTACAAAGCCATGGGGCACAAAATACTTTACGGCAACACGCCCTGCCACCCCTCTTGTTTTTACGCCAACAAGCTTGCCGCCGACGGCAAGCTGCACGTTCTCAACCCCGATTATCTGCTTTCCTCGGTCTATACCGCGTTTTTCAACAAACAGACCTCCGGCGCGGGGTCATGCATGAGCCAGGGCTGCGCCCATTGCGGCAAAAGCTGCATGAGGGCAGACGCACAGCAAAATTCCCTCATCGTCCAGCCGGACGTCGTGTGGAACTGGGGGCTTTACTGCAATGAAGCTCCCAAAACCGAAGAGCTTTTGCAGTGCATCGGCAACAGCGACTGGACGTGCGTCCTCACAACTGTGCCCAAGGATGTCCCGCTCGGCGTTCACGAGGCCGCCAGCGATTACCCCGTGAATTATCTTGCCTCTCAGCTCCGTCTGGCGCAAAAAGAAATATCCGCCATAACCGGGTACGAGGTGCGCGATGAGCATATCCACGAGGCGTCGGATTATTATCTGTGCTACCTCGGCAAGATAGAAGAGCTTGAAAAGCTTGTCACCGGGAATGAGCCTCAGCCCATGTCCGGCAACGATTTCACGCTTTTCGGCGCGATGATGCACGCCAATTTCGACACGGGATTTAAATATCTCAACCTCGCGATAGACACGGTGCTTGATGAGGTCAGAGAGCGCGTTGCGAAAAAGCAAGGTCCTCTCCCCGCCGATTCCCCGCGCGTGGCCTGCCACTTTGTCCCGTATACCTCGCCTTGGATAACGCGCGAATTCATGAATAACGGCGTCAATTTGATAGGCGACATGCTTTTTGCCACGGCCAGCATGATAAAAAAGTGCGAGGATGACGATGTTTATCGCCTTATGGCGCGCCAATGGCTCACCAATCCCAGCGCCGTGAACATGATGGACGAGGCGAACATACTCTCCGAAATGCTGACGGATTGCAAGGTGGACGGCGTTGTCCACGGCTTTTATTACTTTGACCGTTGGCTGGGCGCGCTCAACAAGCTGGTCATACGCATTGTTGAGGAAAACACGGGCATTCCCCATTATTATATGGAAACGGATTTTTGGAGCAGCGTGAATGTGCGGCAAAAAGACCGCGTCGCGCGCATCCGGGCTATCGCCAACGATATTAAAATAAACCACATCTTGAACGGTCGAAAGCAATGGCAAGAAACAAAATCATAGATGATAAAAGTCAAATAATAGACCTTGCGCAGCGGCTCATTGACGAAGAGGGAACAGAGGCTGTTTCGATGCGGCGTCTCTCGAAGGAAATGGGCGTGTCGTCGATGACGCTTTATAATTACGTTCACAATGCCGACGATGTGCTGCGCGAGGTGCTTGTCCGCGCATTCGGCGAGCTCAACGAGCAGATTTTGTCCACGATGAACGGGCTTGTCCGCTCCGGCATTCCCGGGCACATTGCCTACGCCAAGGCGTATGCCACGGCGCTGTATGAGCTGTCGCTGAAAAAGCCGGCCCTCTGTTTGTATATTATCGGCCAGGGCCGCACCACCTTTTTCAATGATGCCGAGCTTCGTCCGTTTTATGATCCCTTTGGGCGCTTGCTGCTTGCCTTGCCGGAGGAGGAAAAGCAGGAGGCGGCAAGGTCGTTTTCAATGTATCAGTATGTCGTGCACTCCATGCTTTCGGAGATGAACACCGGCATTCGTGAAATCAGCCGCGGCGAATACATGGAAACGGTCGAGCTTTTTCTCTCGAAAATGTTCGCCCCCCGGCTATGAGCATTTTTCGTTTCCGATATATTCAAAAATTTCAATGTCTGTAAGAAGTTCCAAAAACCGAACCGTATTTTTAGCTAAACCAACGAAAAAACCGCTCACCCGTCATAAGCTATTGACAAATGGCCTCGGCGGGTGTTATTCTTTTCACAGAAATATTTACACCTCAAATTTATTTCACATTTTTCATTTACGGGAGGCTTCAATGGACATTAAACTCAATGCGGTGTCCGAGCTTATGGAAGAGCGCGGCATCACGGCAGAGGACATCAACGCGGTTGTCGCGTTTGGAGAGGGCGAGGGCGGCAAGCTTGTCGACGGTGACAAAAACCTCGCCAAAAAGCGCCTGAACAACGTCATGTTTTACGTTGAGTATACTTCCGACGGCACTGTGACCGATGTTTACAGCCACAGAGTGGTTCTCGGCTCGGAAGAAAAGGAGGATTAAATACTATGGCTTGGATTTGCAGCAAGTGCGGTGTTGAAACCGAAGATGCGGACGATATCTCCATCTCCTACGGCGGAATGGATTTGCCCGATGCCGAGGGCGTGCGCTGCCCGAAGTGCGGCACGGAGTTCCTTTTGTCCGAATTTGTCATTGACCAGCTCAGCTCGGCAGAGGACATGCTCTCCGGCAAATAATTTTTTTAACACGAAAATTTGCGGGTCAAATAAATAAAAACTGATTTCAAGGAGCTGATAAAATGCTTTACGCGGGAGTTGACATAGGCTCCACCACGTCAAAATGCGTCCTTTTGCACGAGGACGGAAGCGAGGCCGCCTTTGCCCACATCATGACCGAGTTCAACCGCGATTTGAGCGGAGAAAAGGTCTTGAAAGAAGCCCTTGACAAGCTCGGCGCAAGCGTGGATGAAGTGGGCTATGTCGTTTCCACGGGGTATGGGCGCAAGGCCTTCGCCCGCGCCAATGAGGACACCCCCGAAATTATCGCCCATGCCCGCGGGACAATGCACATCATGCCCGATGTGCGCACCATCATCGACATCGGCGGGCAAGACAGCAAGGTCATTTCCCTTGATGAAAAGGGCATGGTCAGCCGCTTTGAGATGAACGACAAGTGCGCGGCGGGGACGGGGCGCTTTTTCGAGGTGCTCACTCACCGCCTGCTCGGCATAGAAATGGACGAGCTTTCCGACCTTATCCTCAAGGCGGAAAACCCCGTTGAGATAAGCAGCATGTGCACCATTTTCGCGGAAAGCGAAATAATCTCGCATCTTTCGCAAAATGTCCCCATTGCGGACGTTGCGGCGGGAACGGGCTATTCCATCGCGCGCAGAATCGTCGCGCAGGGGCGCGGCGCGCGCATTCCGTTTGTCGAGCCGATTGTCTTCTCCGGGGGTGTGGCCAACAATGAGGGCATACGCACCATCTTTGAAGACCTTTTGGGCAAAAAGGTCATTGCGATTGCCAGACCCCAGTGCACGGCGGCCTACGGCGCGGCCCTGGACGCCTGGAAGGCGGGCACACGCAAAAAATGAAGCGCATAACCCGAAAGGGCAAAAATACTTTTTGGAATTAGGAGGTATACACACAAGTGAAAACAATTCTCAAAGAACTGGATCGTTTGGCAAAGGATAGAGTCATCGAGCTATCCCAAGCGAAAAAGAAAGGCGCAAAGATAGTCGAGTGGACGGGCACGTTCATTCCCGAAGAGTTCATCCGCGCCGCCGGTGCCGAGACCTATATTCTCTGCCGTGGCGGTCAGCCTGAACCGGCCGAGGCCGTTCTCGACTACATGCTCCGCTTCATGAACCCGCTGGCGCGTTCTCTCGCGGGCTACAATGAGCTGAACATGGACCCCATCACCCCGCTTGCAGACCTCATCTGCACCCAGCAGACCGACTGCCATGTCGGCCGTGTGACCGAGCTCATGGAGTTCAAGGGCTACCCGATAAACAAGGTCGGCGTCGCGGCTGACTGGAAAAAGGCCGTTGCCTTTGAGCACTACGAAGAAAGCATCCGCAAGATGATCGAAATGGTCGAGAACGTGACCGGCCAAAAGATGGACGAGGAGAAAGCAAAGCTTTACATAGCCAAGTCCAACAAGATAAACGAGCTTCTCCGCAAGCTCAACGAGCTGCGCAAGAAGGACAACCCGCCCATCGGCCTTCAGGAAATGATTCGCCTGCATCATTATTCCTTCATCGTCGATGCCGACGTCATGATCGAAAAGCTCACCGCGCTTTATGAAAAGCTCGAAAACGCCCCCGGCAAGTTCGCCGATGGTGCTCCGCGCATTCTCGCGGTCGGCCGTGCATTCGCCATTGATGACTATGTCATTCCCCGCCTCTTTGAGGAAAACGGCGGCGTCATCGTGGCCGAGCTCATGGACGAGTGCATCCGCGTCACCGAGGCCGATGTTGAGCTTGAGGGCGACATTGTCCACAACTTCGCCAAGAACCGCTACCTCGACAAGACCCCCATCAACATCTTCCAGCCCGCGTGGAGAGAGCGCTTCGACAAAATCATGCAGCTTTACAAAGAGTATAACTGCGATGGTATCCTGTGGTATCAGCTCAGCTTCGACGAGATTTATGACATGGAGTATTCCTGCATAGCTCAGTGGCTTGAAAAGACCGACATCCCCATGATGAAGCTCGAATCCTCTTACGAGTACTCCCGCGAGAATATGGGACCCCTTACCACCAGAATCGAAAGCTATATCAAGAGTCTGAAGGAGGCAAAATAAGATGGCAAACAAGGAAATAAACATTGAATTGCTGAAGCTTGCCGCGTTCAGCGATGAAGAGATCGAACAATTTCTTCCCGACTGGCTGAAGGCCGTCGAGGCCGTCGGCCTCAATGATGACGACGTTCGCTCCGCCGTCGAGGATTATATCCCCACCCACTGGGACATCCAGTATCTCGGCATCCGCAAGCTCATCGGCGCATTCCTGCGCGAGCTCGTTGAGATGACCAAGACCAAGCAGTACAAGGCCGAGGGCAAGCCCATTGTTTACGGCATTCTCCCCTCCATCACCCTCCCGTTCAACGCCATCAAGCGCGCGTCCAAGGGTGAGGCGTATGTCGCCTTCCCCGACCTGCTCCTTGTTGCCATTCTCAACGGCATTTTCCACAAGGCAGGCCCGCTGCTTCAGGTTGCCGAGGAAGCCAACTTCACTTACGGCTGCCGCCACTGCCCGCTGAACAAGGCGCGTTTCGCCGGCTTTGCCAAGGGCATAATCAGCGCACCCGACGTTATTTGGAGCTGGGGTCTCACCTGCGACGAAGGCCCCAAGACCGACGAGATGATTCAGTGCATGGTCGGCGAAAACTGGAGATACGTCATCAGCCGCATCCCGCACGACACCTACTTCGGCAGCCATGAGGACGAGGACGAAGAGCGCATCACCTATCTCTCCAAGGTTCTTCGCACCGATATGGAGGAAGTTTACGACATAATCGGTGTTCATCCCACCGATGAGGATCTGCAGGAGGCCATCAATGAGAACAACCGCGTTGTCTTCAAGGCGGCGACCCTCTCCAACCTCGTCAGCTCCGCTGACCCCGTGCCTCTGCGTGGCTTTGAGCTGCCCTTCTTCCAAGTCATATTCTGCACTCCCTTCAACCTCGGCTATAAGTACATCGAGGAAGCCCTTGACATCACCATCAAGGAAGTCAAAAAGGCCATCAAGGCCGGCGAGGGCATTCTCCCCAAGGGCTCGCCCAAACTCGGCAGCTACTTCGCTCCTTACCCCCTGCCTTGGGTTGACAAGATGTTCATGGACAACGGCGTCATCACCTGCCTGAGCGAATGCATCGCGCCCGCCGCGCGTCAGCTCAAGCCCGGCAACTACACCGACCCGTACATGAGCATTGCCGAAAGCTGGCTGAGAATGGAGCTGGGTGTCAACACCGGCTACGAGGTCGAAGACATGGTCGAAAAGGTCACCACCAGCAAGGTCGACGGTATGTACATGGGTCTCTTCGACTTTGACCGCTGGCTCGGCGCTCACCAGAAGATGTGCGCCACCTTGGTTGAAAAAGAAACCGGCGTCCCGCACTATTACATCGAGGGTGACTTCTGGGATGACCGCGAGTACAGCCAGGAGGCCATGCGCACCCGCATTGAAAGTATTTGCCAGATTATCCGCATGAAAAAAGCGGAAAAGGATGCCGAAAACGAGTAATATGCAAGGCTGAGCGTCCAACTGCGGACGTCGGCAATGCAATGCGACAGATTCCACGGCAAAAATGAAAAAGGCTCTGTTGCAAGGTGCAATAAAAGCATTTTGTGACAGAGCCTTATTACTATTTGATGCAAAAAGGAAGAACTATTTATGTACGATTATGATGTAGTATGCATAGGGGGCGGGCCGGGAGGCTCGGCCTGTGCAATGCGTTCGGCAGACCGCGGCAAAAAGGTCGCAATAATCGAGGCGCGCGCGAAAAACGGTTCGGGCGGCACGTGCGTCAATCGCGGCTGCATTCCCACCAAGGCGCTCATGGCCTCGACCAATCTTTACGCCTCGCTCAAAGAGGCCAAGGCCTACGGCATAAACATTGATATGTCCGCCGTCACGGTGGACTTCAAAGCCATCGACAAGCGCAGAAAGGGCGTCATCAACAACCTCGGCTTCGGCCTTGAAACCCTGCTTTGGAAAAAGTCCCGCGGCATCGACGTCATCAAGGGTCGCGCCCGCCTCGTCGACGCGCACACCATTGAGGTCGACAACGGCAAGGAGAAGAAAACCGTCACCGCCGAGTATATCAACATCGCCGTCGGCTCGGAACCCGCCGAAATCCCCGCTTTTCACGTCGACCATGAAAAGATAATCACCTCCAACGAGATTATGGACTTCTCCCGCCCCATGCCCAAGAGCATCGTCATCATCGGTTCGGGCGCAATCGGCTTGGAGTATGCCCACATTTACAATACCTTTGACGTTGAAGTCACGATAGTTGAAATGATGCCCGACCTCGTCCCGGCTCTGCACGAAAAGGAGATAACGGACGCCGTCAAGAAGTCGCTTGAAAAGCGCGGCATCGTCGTCAAAACCGGTTCGGGCATCGCCAATGTCGAGGTTCAGCCGGACGGCATGGTCAAATCCACCCTCGCAAACGGCGAGGAGCTCATCTCCGAGGAAGTCCTCTGCGCCATCGGCCGCAAGCTCAACACCTTCGACATGGGGCTTGAGGAAGTCGGCGTGAAGATGGAGAAAAACGGCCAAATCGTCACCGATGAGCACATGCGCACCAGCGTCCCCAACATCTTCGCCGCGGGCGACGTCACCACCGGCACTCAGCTCTCCGACAAGGCACAGCGTCAGGGCTTGGTCATCGCCGAGACCATCGCGGGCAATGATTATTATATCAATTACGACGTTATCCCCGTCACCACCTTCCTCGAACCCGAAATCGCATGGGTGGGCTTCACTCAGAGTGACGCCGAGGAGAAGGGCATCAAGACCATCAGCGGCTCGCTCGGCTTTGCCTCGAACGAGAAAATGATCGCCATCGGCAAAACCGAGGGCGTCATCAAGGTCGTGGCGCGCGAGGATGACCACACCATCATCGGCTGCCAAATCTTCGGCCACGAGGCCTGTGACCTCATCGCCGAGATGACCGTCGCCGTGGAGAACAAGATGACCCTTGAGCAGGTGTTCAACTCCATGCATCCGCACCCCACCGTCACCGAGCTCATTCTCGAAGTCTGCAAACGCGCCGTTGGGCTGTCGTTTGATAAATAACATCCTCTCACAGCTCTTGCATAGGCGGTGCAATGCCGCCTATGCAAGAAAGACATAAATTCGATATTGCCTATTTACAAACAAGCGACGATATAGTATTATAAGCATAGCTTATATTTACGGTGTACATTATGAAAAGAACCCCACTGCGTGACGCATTTGTAAAACGAGATAAACGCTTTCTTTTGCTTGACAAGGGGCTGGCTTTGGCGGGCTTTTCACGCGGCGACAAGCTGCTGGAAGTCGGCTGCGCCGGGGGCGAGGCGGCGCTTCACCTGACCCAAGCGGGGTATACCGCCCTCACGGCCGTTGACATTGACCCAACCGCCGTCGACAGGGCGCGCGCGGCCTGTCCCGGCGTTGACTTCGTCTGTGCCGATGCTTGCGACCTGCCCTTCGTCCCCATGAGCTTTGACGGCATTATTTCCGAGGCGTCCTTTGCCCTCATCCCGGACAAGGCGGCGGCCGCGCGCGAATATGCGCGCGTATTGCGCCCCGGTGGGCGCGTTCTGCTCAATGATTTTGCGCTCATGTGCGACAGCACCGCCACCCGCCGCGATATAGAGGGCATTCCGTGCCTGGAGGGTGTGCAGACGGCGGAGAAATATATTGAAATTTTTCAATTCGCCGGGTTCAAAACACTTCTCTGCCAAGAGGAGTTTCCTGAGCTTGTCCGAATTGCCATGAGCCTCAGCCGGGAGTATGCCGTGCCCATGCGCGAGGTGGGCAGGTATATCCAGCGCGCCTTCGGCAACGACAATTATGTCAATGAGTTCTTTGAAAAATCGTCAATGAGCTATTTCCGTATTATTTTTGAAAAGGAATGATAAGGTGAATAGATTTTTATATAAAACCAAAAGCGTCTGCCCCGTGTGCCTCAAAGAGGTCTATGCCGACATCGCCGAGCATGCGGACGGGGTGCACATGGACAAGGCCTGTGCCGAGCACGGCGAGTTTTCCGCGCTTATATGGGCGGACAATGCCGAAAACTATCTCCGCTGGCTTGAATACGGCGGCATGGACGTCTCCGCTCTCCCGCAGAGCGAGACCGAGGTTGACGCCGCCACGGGCGGCAAGGGCTTTTCGTGCGATGCCTGTCAAAAGCCCGCCTCCACCGCACTCATGACGACAAACCGCTGCAACATGAATTGCCCCGTCTGCTTCACGCGCGACAAAAAAGAGCCCCTGCACGAGCCGAGCCTTGAAGAGTGCGAGCGTCTCATGCGCCTGCACAAGGAAAAGGCGGGGGAGGACTCTCTCATTGAGTTTTGCGGCGGCGAGCCGACGGTCAGGCGCGATATATGCAAGCTCGCTCAGCTTGCCCGCTCAATCGGCTATGATTACATACAGCTCAACACCAACGGCATCGAGCTTGCCCAAAACAAAGAGCTGGCGCAGTCCCTGCGCCGGAGCGGCTTGACGACGGTGTACATGGGCTTTGACGGCGTGACGGACAAGCCGTATTACGCCAAATACGGCAAGCCCATGCTCGACATCAAAAAACAGGCGGTCAAAAACTGCGCCGAGGCGGGGCTGGCGGTCGTGCTTGTCACCTGTGTCATCCCCGGCGAAAACGACAATGAGCTCGGCGGAATAATCGAGTACGCCAAGGATAACATGCCCGCCGTCAAGGGCGTTTATCTCCAGCCAATCAGCTATTTCGGCATTTACCCGCATGACAAAATAAACCGCATCACCATTCCCGATGTTCTCCGCCGCCTTGATGAGCAGTGCCCGGACATATCCGCCGCCGACTTCGGGCCGGGCACGTATGACCACCCCCAGTGCTCCTTCAATGCCTGCTACATGCTCTCAAAGGACGGCAAGCTCAAGCCGCTCACGCGCTTTTCAAAGCGCGAGCGGGAGAAGGACGCGGTTCACCGCCTGCGCAAGAACATGCGCGCCACATGGAAGCCGAGCGAGCGCAAAATGCTCACCGTCGGCGGCATGGCGTTTCAGGATAACTCCAACATCGACCTTCTGCGCGTGCAGCGCTGCTCAATTCAGATTATCCAAAACGACGGGCGGCTCATCCCGCTTTGCAGCAAGTATTTAAGCGGCTGCGACGGGCAAAAAATATTCAACGGAATAGGATAAAAGTCACATGAGCAAAACGCTTCAATTCGGCCTTTACGAGCTGTGCAAAAACCGAATTGCCGCAGATGAGGCATTCCGAAACCAATCCGCGCGCACAAACTTTGACACCGTCGACGACGCGCTTTTTGACGAATACCGCATATGGCAGCTCAAAAAGACCGTCAAGCTCGTCAAAGAAAACAGCGCCTTTTACGGCCGCCTGTACGCTCAGCACAACGTCGGCGCGGACGATATAAACAGCCTTGAAGACCTCGCCAAGCTCCCCTTTACCGAGCCGAAGGATCTTTCCGGCACAAGCTACGGTTTTCTTTGCACCTCGCAAGGTGACGTTGAAAAGCCGGTCACGTTTTTCTCCTCCGGCTCAACCGGCATGAAAAAGCGCATCTTCTTCTCTCAGGCCGATATTCGCAAGATTTTCGAGTTCCTGCCGCGCGGCATGAACACCGTCGTTGACCGCGACGAGGGACGCTGCCTCGTCTTTTTGCAAAACTCTCAAGGGCGCGGCATCGGCAGCATCTTGGCCAACAGCCTCATCGCCTTCGGCATGCAGGCGTGGGCAGCGGACTTGCGCGATGACCCCGATGATATATACAAAACCACCGTCGACAACAAGGTGAACGTGTGGTTCGGCGACGCCATGACCGTTTATCGCACCACGCGCCTTTTGGAAAAGCGGCACGACCTTTCCGCCCTCGGCATGAAGTGCATCTTCATCACCATGATGAACATTTCCCAAAGCATGATAGATTACCTCGCAAATGCGTGGAATTGCCGCGTCTCCACTCACTATGGGCTCACCGAGTCCGGTTGGGGGCTCGCGGTGGACTGCGATGTTTGCCCCGGCTATCATTATGACGAGCTCGACCATTTCATCGAAATTGTCGACCCCGAAACCGGCGCGCCCCTGCCCTGCGGGCAGGAGGGCGAAATCGTGCTCACCAACCTCTCGCGCGACTGCATGCCGCTCGTGCGCTATCGCACGGGGGACATCGCAAAGGTCGAAAAAGCCGTCTGCGGCAGCCACCTTTTCGTCCTCGGCCACATCAGGCGGCGCAAAGAGGGGGCGTACAGCCTCTCCGGGCGCGAGCTTTACCCCGCGCTTTTTGACGAGGTGCTTTTCGCGACCGACGGCATGCTCGATTACCGCATTTTCGCCGAGGGCGAAACGCTCGCATTCGACATCGAGACCGTCGACTCCGCCGAGTTTGACGCTGACGGTCTTGCGGCGCGTCTTGCCGCGCTCGATGAGCTGCGCGGCTTGCCCGTGCCGCGCGTCAACGCCCTGCCCTGCGGCGCGCTGAGAGAATTCTGCTTTGAAAAAAAGCGCATTTTGGAGAGAACATGAGCACAAACGACAGCTTTGAGAAAAAACTGGACAGGCTCGACGAGATGCTTATGAGCGCCCGACACACGGTGTTTTTCGGCGGCGCGGGTGTTTCGACGGAGAGCGGCCTTGCCGATTTTCGCAGCACCGTGTCGGGCTTATACAATGAAAAACTCGCCTATGGCTATCCGCCGGAAAAGATACTTTCTCAGACATTTTTCGATGAGCACCCGGACGTCATGTTCGAGTTTTACCGCACGAAGCTCTTGAAGCTTGACGCGAGGCCGAACCTCACTCACTTTGCACTCAAATGGATGGAGGAAAAGGGGCTGCTTTCCGCCATCATCACGCAAAATGCCGACGGCCTGCACCGGCGCGCGGGCAGCAGGCGAGTGCTCGACCTGCATGGGAACGTTTATCAAAACACCTGCCTTTCCTGCGGAAAGAGCCACGATGTGCGCACGGTGGCCGAAGCCGCCGGCGTGCCCCGCTGTGATTGCGGCGGGATAATCCGCCCCGGCATAGTCCTCTTCGGCCAAGCGCCCGACGCCAAGGTCGTCTTTGAATGCGTGAAAGAGGTTGCCAAAGCCGATCTTCTCATCGCGGCGGGAACATCGCTCAAAGTCTCCTCCGCCGGGCGGCTGCTTGATCCGTTCAAGGGCAAGCTTGTCATAATCAATAATGACGAAACCGCGCTCGATCACCGCGCGGACTTGATAATAAGAGGAAATATGGGAGAGGTCTTTTCCGCGCTGTGGGAGAGACTGGTGAAGCATTATGAATGAAATCTTGCATGAAACCGAAAGCCTTTGCCCGGTGTGCCTGAAAAAAATTCCCGCGCGCTATGAGCGCATCGACGGCAAGGCGTATATGGTCAAGGATTGCCCGGAGCATGGACACTTCAAGGTGCTTTTCTGGCGCGATGCCGACATGTATGCCGAGTGGAAAAACCAAGGCATCCACGCCCCCGCAAGAGATCGCGGCAAGCCCGAAAAGCTCGGCTGCCCCTACGATTGCGGCCTTTGCGACGAGCACCACAGCGGCACCTGCACCTCCATCTTGGAGATAACCTATCGCTGCAACATGCAGTGCAAAATCTGCTTTGCAGACGCCAACGCCGAGCATTTCGACCCCGACAAGGAGCAAATCCGCGCCATGTTTGAAACCGCGCTTGCGTCAAACCGCTTTTGCTCTGTCCAGCTCAGCGGCGGCGAGCCGACCGTGAGAGACGATTTGCCCGAGCTTGTGCGCATGGGCAAGGAGATGGGCATCGTCCATCTTCAGGTCAACTCCAACGGCCTGAGAATCGCAAATGACCTTGATTTCCTTCGTCGCCTCAAGGACGCGGGGCTTGACCTCATTTATCTCCAGTTTGACGGCATGGACGATGAGATCTATCAGACCATACGTGGCCGCGACATGCTTGACATCAAGCTGCGCGCCATTGAAAACTGCGAAAAGGTCGGCATGGGTGTGCTGCTTGTCCCGGTGGTCATCCCCGGTGTCAATCTCCACAAGCTCGGCGAGATAGTCGAGTTTGCAAAGCGGCATGTACCCACCGTCAAGGGCATTCATTTTCAGCCCGTCAGCTATTTCGGCCGCTATCCCGGCCAGACCCCGCCCGATGACAGCCGCTGCGGCCTTGATGACGTCATTCATGCCCTCACCGCGCAGTGCCCGGACGAAATTTCCCTGCGCCACTTCGTCCCGCGCAAGCAGTTTGACCCGCACTGCGATTTCTCCAGCACCTATTATCTCGATGATAACGGCCGCCTTGTCTGCATGACCGACGTCCGTCAAAACGACTGCGACACCGAGCAGACCGACTTCGTTGAAAAAACGAACAAATACACCGACAAGCGCTGGCGCTTTCAGGCGGACGATGAAAAGCTCAAGAATTCGCCGCTTTTGAAGTTCGCCGCGCGCACGCTGACGCATTCCTTCTCCATCTCCGGCAAGGGCTTTCAAGACGTGTGGAACATCGACCTCGGCAGACTTCGCGGCTGCTGTGTCCACATGATAACCGGCAGGGGAGAGGTCATCCCGTTTTGCGCCTTCCACCTCACAAGTGAGAATGGCGAAAGGCTTTATCACAACTGAAAGGAGAAAACGCGATGAAACGAATGGGCATCGCCCCCGAAATGCGCCTTGCCGAGGCGCTGGAGCTGTATCCGCAGGCCTTCCCGCTTTTCAAGCAGCTCGGAATGTGCTGCGTCAATCCCGATAATGAAAACCTCACCGTGCGTGAGCTGTGCGAAAGCCTCAATGCCGACGCCGACAGCTTCCTCGACGCGGTCAACTCCGTCATTTGACCCCGACATGGACGCAAAAAGGGCATACTTCGCCCTTTTATAAGCAGTATATCGAAAAATATCAATATAACAGTTAGGAGAACAAAAATGAAAAAATCCCTCAGCATGTTTCTTGCAATCGCAATGCTCGCCGCGCTTGTGCTCACCGGCTGCGGCAACGCACAGACCCTTGCCGCCACCGAGGCGGAAGCTCCGGCAGAAGCCGATTCACATGAGACCGCCAAAGAGCCTGTCACGCTCAAAGTCGGACTCCTCGGCAAGTCCGTCAAGCCCGTGGGCGTCCTCGTGGCCGATTCGTTGGGCTATTTTGCCGAGGAGGGCGTGAACGTTGAGTTTGAAAAGGTCTCCAGCATGAACGATGCTTACATCGCCGTTTCCACCGGCGACCTTGACGTTTATCTCTTCTCCAGCACCGCCGCCGCCACGTTTATCTCTCAAGGCACAACCACCCTCCGTGTCTTCGGCGGCACGGCTGCCGAAGGTTCGGAGATCATTGCCGCCGCCGGAACTCCTCATATCACCGGCGTCGAGGACCTCCTCGGCAAAACCATTGCTTGCCAAATGCCGGAGACCGGCCAAATGGTTCTCAAAAACTATCTTCTCTCCAATGGCTACACCATCGGCGAGCCGGGCACGGGCGCGGATGTCGGCTTTGTTTACGTCAATGACGGCAACACCGCCGTCGAGGGCTGCACCAAGGGCGAGTATGATTACTGCATCACCAATTCCTGCCTCGGCTATTACGCGCCCAACTTCGGCGCGGAGCTTGTCGGCAGCGTCAGGCAGTTTGTCGAAACCTATCCCTGCTGCCGCCAAACCTGCTCTCAGCAGGCTTATGAGAATAAGCTCGACGCGCTCATCGCCTTTGAAACCGCCACCCTGCGCGGATATCGCTTTTATCTTGAAAACGAGGAAGCAACCCTTGATATTCTCGAAGCTTACGCCGGTGAGGACAGAGACTTTCTCAAGGCTCAGGTTTACGGCACGGACAGCTACACCCCCGTCATGCGCCTCTCCCTCGACCCGGACAAAACCGCCTGTGTCGCCTTCTATGAGGCAATGGCCAACCTCGGCGAAATCACCGACACCGTTGAGGTCAATTGGGGCGACTATGTCGTCACGGATGTTTACGAAGCCGCCCTCAACGCCCTCGCCGAGAGAGAGCCGGATGTTGAGCTTTGGCAGAGTCTGAGCGAGTATTTCGCCGCGCATAACTGACATGCCGCACATTGAAATAAGCGATCTGCACTTTGCCTACGCCGATTCCCGCCAAAATGCCGAGGCTCTGCGCGGCGTTAGCCTCGGCATAAAAAGCGGCGAGTTTGTCTGCGTCATCGGCATGTCCGGCTGCGGCAAAAGCACGCTTTTGCGTATGCTCGCCGGGCTTGATATGCCGACGTCGGGCGAGGTGCGCATCGGCGGCAAGCCCGTCACAGCCCCCGGCGCGGACAGAATGATAGTCTTTCAGGATTACGCCCTTTTCCCGTGGCTCACGGCGGAGAAAAACATCAGCTTTGCCCTTGAGCGCGGCAAGCATACCTCGCGCGCCGAGGCGCGCCGCGTCGCCTCGGACTATCTTGCAAGGGTCGGCATGGTCGATGCGGCGGGGTTATACCCCTGCCAGCTCTCCGGCGGCATGAAGCAGCGCGTCGCCATCGCGCGCGCCCTCGCCATGGACACGGACATTCTCCTCCTCGATGAGCCCTTCGGCGCGCTCGACGCGAAAACCCGCGCCTCGCTCCAGCAGCTTTTGCTGACCCTGTGGGAAAACGCCGGCGGCGAGAGGAAAACCGTGGTGTTTGTCACCCATGACATAAATGAAGCGCTCATTCTCGCCGACCGCGTCGTGTGCATGCAGCCGGGGCGCATCTCCGCCGAGCTTGAAATAAACCTCCCGCGCCCGCGCAAGAGCGCGGAGCACGATGCGCGCTTTAATGAGTATAAAAACGCCCTCCTTCGCCTCATCGAGGGTGGGGAAACGGAGGTGCGCGCATGAAAAAGAACGCCCGCGCCGTCGCCCTTGCGCATGTGCTGCTTGCCGCGCTCGTCGCCGTCACGCTCTTTGCCGCAAAGCAGCGCCCCGCTGTTCGCGTTTGCACGTCCATGCTCGTCGCCCTCGGCGTCATCGAGCTTCTTTTCCTCTTTAATTATTGCCGCAAAAAATCGGACGCGGCACGAACCTCGGCTTGTGATATAATCATTTTCGTCTGGGTGCTCATCATCGTGTGGCAGCTTTTCACCTCGGTTTTCAACCTCGCCCACCCGGTGCTGGTGCCCTGCCCTGAAAATGTGTTCGACACCTTTCGCGAGCACTGGCGCGAAATGCTGCTCAACGTGGCCTATTCAATGGAGCTTTTGCTCATCGGCTTTGTGTCGGGCATGGTGCTCGCGGTGCTGTTCGGCCTTGTTGCGGGCTGGATTCCGCGTCTCAGGCGCTTTGTCTATCCCATCGCCAACGTCATGGCGCCCATTCCCGCAGTTGTTTTCTCGCCGTATCTCGTCGCGCTCATGCCCAGCTTTCGCAGTGCCTCCGCGCTCGTCATCATTCTCGGCGTTTTCTGGCCGACATTTCTCACCACGATAAACCGCGTTGAGTCCATGGATGCGCGCATCCGCGACTCTGCCCGCATGCTCAATCTCGGCGATTGGGACATGATATGGCGCGTCCTCTTGCCATACGTCATTCCGGGCATAGTGTCGGGGCTTAAAGTGTCGGTCACGACCTCGCTTCTCATGCTCAACTTTGCCGAACTCATGGGCGCAACGCACGGCATGGGCTATTACATTCAAAACAGTATCACCTACGCCAACTATACCCACGCCGTCGCGGGTATAATCTGCATTGCCATAGTTGTCACCGTGCTCAATCGTCTTGTGAGCGCGTTTCAGAAAAAAGCGATAATATGGAGGTAATATGCCATGCAAGCCATAGAAAATGCCTGCTGTTGCTGCGGCGGGGAAGAACAGTTTAATAATTGCCTTATATGCGGCAAGCCCCTTGTTTATTCCACCGAGACTGTCATGCGCACCTGCGCCGTCTGCGGCGAGGAAAAGCCCTCGGACGCCGCGTGTGAGGACGGCCACTTCGTCTGCGATGAGTGCCACAATAAAGACGGCGCGCAGATTTGCGCCGTGCTCATGACAAGCCGCGAGCGCGACCCGATAAGGCTGTATCTCGACGTCGCGAAGCTGCCGAGTGTGCACATGCACGGGCCGGAGCACCATTGCATCGTCCCCTGCGTCCTCCTCACGGCGTATAAGAATAACGGCGGAGACATTGACCTTCGCGAGTGCCTTGACGAGGCGTGGAAGCGCGGCAAAAAGGTCTCCGGCGGCGCATGCGGCTTCTTGGGCGTGTGCGGCGCGGCAGCCGGAGCGGGCATATTCGCCAGCATAATCTCCGAGGCCACCCCGCTCACCCCCGACGTGTGGGACACGCCGCAGAGAATGACAATTGCCGCGCTTGAAAAAATCGTCGAAACCGGCGGCCCTCGCTGCTGCAAGCGCACCGGCAGACAGGCCATCGAAGCGGCGGCGGAGTTTTCAAAGCAGCATTTCGACGTCGAAATGCCCGTAAGCCGCCCCAAGTGTACCTTTTATGCGAAAAATAAGGAGTGCCTGCACACTCGCTGCCCGTATTTTCCGGGAAATAACGCCTGAGAAAGGGGAAAACATGAACGAGTTTACAAAGGTTTTCCGCGCGCTTTCCGACGAAAAGCGCGTCATGATTCTCGAAATGCTCTGTGAGGGTGAGCAGTGCGCCTGCGGCTTGCTCGAAAAGCTGGATATAAGCCAGCCCACACTCTCCCACCACATGAAAATTCTCTGCGACTCCCGCCTTGTCCACGGCGAAAAGGTGGGCGTGTGGATGTATTATTCCATCGACGCCGAGGGCTGCAAGCATGCCGGCAAGCTCCTCGATTCCGTCGGCAACAAGAATATGAAGCAGTGGCTCGCCGTCTTCAGGCAAATCAACAAGCTCACCCGCCCCTTCAGACCCCACGCCCCCAAAACCGCAAACGAACCCAATACCATCATCCCCACCTGCTGCTGCACGAACCGGCGATAGAAACCGTTGAAAAAAGCGGCAGAGGCCGCGCAATGCCGCACCCTCTGCCGCAGAATATTATAATAAAGTATGGACTGACGCCCACGTGAAGTTACGCCTTATGGCACGCGAAGCGCACTTCACGCGCCATAAGGCACACTTAGATGCACGAAAAAGAGCACCTGCATAAGCAAGTGCTCTTTTGGAACACCCAGCCAATTTTGAGGTCAGAGAATAATCGTTCTATCTCTAATAAATAATTGTATTATTGGAACTCCATCGTAAGACTAACGTGTAACTATATGTTTCTGCATCAAGTTGGTAGTTTTATACCTTGAAGTGTTCAACAGGGATGCCTTATACGCAAACGTTGTTTTGCTAATTTATGGTGCATAGTTTGTGCCGATAAGCTCTTCTTGCAGTCGTTCCTCTAAAACAGATTCTCTAAATGACATAATATTTTCTTTTTCACTTCCATTATTGGGGGCATTTTTCTCGCTATTAACAATAAACGCAATGATGTCTAACTGAATATCATGTCCAAGTTCACGGAAATCTTCGGACTTCAGAAATGCACTTATTCTTTTGCGTGCCATGCTAATATCAATGTAGTTGCTAATACCATTATTATCTACAGTCCAAGTTTTGCCCGCTTCGGTGGTGGATGCGTAACGACCATGACCAATATAGTGATGAATTAATAAAGCTAACTGAGTATCTGTTTTTATAAAGCTTTCTTTTAGAGATTCAAAGGAATCGGAATCAATTTTGCTATAAAGGAATAATACCAAACGGGCTTTTTTACAGTTTAGGAGTTTATCAGTATTTATCTCCTCAAGTACCCTCGCTGCAAACGAGCTTTCCAATTGATGCAATTCTAGCTCAGGAACAAGTGGAGATGTGCTATACTCTCTTGTTTCATTTGAGAAACGGTTATGTTGCTTTTCCAATAAAAGTAGAATCATTGAGAGAACAGCAACCGATACTTTTTCACTTTCAAATATTCTCTTTAACAATGTAAACCGTTCAGTTTTATCTATGTATTGCAGCAATGCGTTTACGCATGACTCAAATCTCCATTCAGGCTCAACTGCCAACAATGATTTCCTTTCAGCAAACTTGAATTCTTCCCAGTTAGCAGACAAATAAAACACCAGATCAGCTGCTCTTGCGGGAGCTATTTGCATATTATCAGTTTGGGAACAATATGACTCCAACGTTTTTATAAGTGCTTCCGATTTGCCGTATTTTGCGATCTCTCGAACATAGTAACTAAAATTTGACTCATCTGCGCTGAATATTATTTGTTTGACTATTGATGATGGTATATCATTTGGCGAAAGGGTCAGCGCAAAATACCGTAAAAAAACATCCGGTGAAGCAATATTCTTTTTTATGAGGAATTGCGCTCGTTCTGAATAAATGGAATCTGATGTAGTTAAACTCGCATAGGGAAAGAGGGTTTCTATTATTCCTCTGGCATAAGGTTTGTTTTTGTCATCAATTCCATCTATCAACATTTCATATGCATTTCTCTGATTGTTTTCTCTGGTGTATGCGGAAGAACGGCAAATTCCGCATAATACTTTTTCATATAAAGGTATCTTGTCATACAATGCCGGCTCAAACACTTGTAAGCACGTTATGCCTATTAGATCTATTATGTTAGTCTCATCTTTCAGCATTTCGAATTTCAATGAAATGGTATTAATAAACCGGTTAATATCTCGAATCGACGTAATATAGTGTTTTATGCCCGATGTATATAATTTGTTCCACCTCCCATTATCCCATTCTTCGGCGGGGACATTCGCAACTAGGCATTCGAGTCTGTTCATCAGCATATTTTCTATGTCATTGATATCCGCAGTAGGAAGAGCAAACGGCATCTGAACTATTTTTTTCAAATATTCCTCACCGTTTCCGCTTTGTACTGAAGTTAATGCATTTACTACTATGTCATAGTCAAACGCCAAAAGATAAATGGTGTTAGGAAAATCAGCCAGTGCCTTTACCAACTGAAATACAGCAACAATTTCGCGCTCTGAAAGGCGATCCATATCATCAATTGTTATTACAATGCGTATACTTGTTTTACTCAGATAGCTTATTATCTCATCTTTTTTCTTTTGAAGATTATTATCTCTTTCACCCAGCCCCGACTTTATATGGGATCTCAATACTTTTGCTATTGAAGATGCAACCTGCCAACCTTTTCCGATACCCTCTATTTGCTCAAGCAGATCTAAATAATCAAGAATCGATGTAGCAATCTTCCAGAAACGTTTATTTTTCATTTTTAGAGTGGAAGACAATTGTTTGAAAAACTGGCTAACAAGCTGCTTTTCATCAGAACACATCCACGGATTGAATTTAAGTATTACAACCGATTCATCTTGTAATGAGTACAGTTCTTCTAACACCATGTTTATAACGGATGTTTTCCCGCTTCCCCACGAACCGTACAGGCCTATCGTAAATGCTTCCGAAGAACTATGTTTAACCATAGCTTTTGCCAAGCTTTTTGCAAATGACGCTCGGTTTAATAGATCATCTGATGATTTATCAATTGGAAGATCCGAATAAAACATTTATACGCCTCCGTTTCGCAAATCACGCGCAGAATTATCTTGTATAGTAGTTACGCAATTATATTTGCTTACTACCGACTATAATTCCATAAGCCTTATAACTATCTCGCAAAAATACACGCCTAAATCTGTGATTAAATAATCATTAGACAAATCTACGCCGAACGATAATCCCATTGATACTGGGCTAATTAACCCTGAGGCATAAAGTCTACCACACTTTGAAGCATCAAATGTTGTTTTTGTGTTCTTTATTTTTTCTCGAAAGTCCCCTGATGACTTTAAGAAATCCGCCTGTTCTCCGTATATGTCTAATAATAGCGGAATATCATCTACCATTAGTGAGTCCAACACATCTAAACATTCATGACACTTATCTGTATTGATGACACCATTTATATAATCCAAATATAGTTCAGCCTGTATCTTTACTTTTTCAAATCGTGCATGGCGAGACAAATATATAATGGAACGTTCAACTTCTTTGTAATACCATTGTTCACCGTTTTGGTACGCTTTTCGCCTTTTGTCAACAGCTTCTTTACTTGCAGTGCCACTACTTACTCGTTGGATAAAAGCTAATTGCTTTTTTATTTCAAATCTTTCTTTAACTGAAGCACTAAGCTTCCAGACTGATATGGCGGATTTTACAAGTGGAATCTCTTTTAGCACTGGATTATCGAACAGTGAATCTATGCCCAACTCAGCAAAATCCACAGCAACATCAGCAATCTCTGTGCTTAACAGAGCCTGCGCAAATTCATCAACAGGTTTTGGTATAAGTTCATCCATTTCCAAGAATTATTCCTCATCTTCAGTTTTTTCCGTTGTAGCTGTTACATCCTCTATCAAATCGATAATGATTCTGTTTAGTTCGGTAGCATTTTTAGCGGAAATTGCGGATACTCCAGTTCTTTCTTCAAGTGCCTTTCTTGCAATTCCGGCAACCTCGCCGCCTTTTTGAGCAACTTTTACACTTTCGGAAAAACCATCGGGTTTTTCAACTGCTGAAATATCTTTTGCTGATGTTTCGGCAAGCATATTAAGGATTATTTCGGTGGTGGTCATATTATCTCTCAGGTTTTCTTTTTTCAAACCCTTAAGATTTTTGTACTGCCGCGTTGTCATACCAGACCATGCTTTAGTAAGTTCATCAGTAAGGATAGCATATTCGATGCCTTTTTGAACGCCGCGGGCATCCCATTCATCAGTCAACTCTTTACGAACTTGTATGGCCTGGAGTCTCTGATTGATCCACTCACGGGTATAACCTTTTTTGAGGTATGTTTCCAATGCCCGTTCGATTGTGAGTTCAGGATCTATGGTTTCCTCAATACGTTCACGCCCCACTTGTGCAAGCCAAAGCTTAAACGGCTCGGCCTTTGGTGACGGAATAGACTGAATAATTCGCAAAAGCTGTTCAGTGTCGGCAACATCGGTCAAGCGTTTCTTGCCGTCCGGTGCGGTCATTTTCAACTGCTGACAATTTGTCAGCAGTTGATTCGCACCTTCTTCTTTTAACCGTTGCTTCAGTTTTGCCCAGTAGTTGCTTGCACCACGTTGGTTAGGTTGCTCAGTCAGCACTGCAACTACATCGACGATTGAAAAATACCATTCTTCCTTACCTGCATCCCACGCAGTACGAATACGTTTATCTTCAAACAATTGGATTTTATCTTCTTGAGCCATTTCTATGTACCTCATTATTTTTATAATTACATTATAGCAAAAATGTCAGATAAATCAACAAAAAA
>CAZXVA010000006.1:0-50988 GCA_964644305.1 uncultured Oscillospiraceae bacterium | reverse complement strand
TTTTCCCGGTTGACAACTCGCGCGTTCGGTTTTATGCTTGTATAAAAAACAAACGGAGCGATTGTATGATAATTCTTTGGATAATCCTCAGCCTTGCCGCGCTCATCGTCGCGGCGGCATATCTTTGCTATCGCAAGGGGTTGACCGTCCCCGCGCAGACGGAGAAAATGCTCTTTTACATGCCCGAAACTGAGCAATATGCCCCATATAAAGCCGAATTTCGCGCCATGACCCGCGCCGCGCTCGCCATTCCTTATGAGGATGTTTACACCACCGGCTTTGACGGATTGAAGCTCCATGCCAAGCTCTATACCTGCTCCTCGCCTGACGCCCCCGTGCAGATTCTTTTTCACGGCTACAAAAGCGGAGCGGAGCGCGATTTCTGCGGCGGCCTGCAATTTGCGCGCGAGGGCGGGTATAACGTCATTCTCGTCGACGAGCGCGCCCACGGCAAAAGCGAGGGCAAGTGCCTCACTCTCGGCATAAAAGAGCGCTATGACTGCCTTTCGTGGGTCAATTTTGCCGTTGATTATTTCGGCGCGGACACGAAAATTCTCCTTTACGGCATGTCCATGGGCGCGACCACGGTGCTCATGGCCACCGGCCTCGACCTGCCGAAAAACGTCGTTGGCGTGGCCGCCGACTGCGGTTACACCTCGCCCTCGGCCATCGTCAAAAAGGTCTTGCGCGATTATAAAGTGCCCGTGGCGTTGGTGTACCCATTGGCGCGCCTCGCCGGGCTTTTGTTCGGCGGCTTCGACGTGGAGGCGGCCTCCGCGCCGGTGGCGCTTGCCAACTGCACTCTGCCTGTCCTCTTTGTCCACGGCGGCGATGACCGCTTTGTCCCCTGTGACATGGGGCGCGAGAATTACGCCGCCTGCGCATCGGAGAATAAGCGCCTGCTGGTCGTCCCCAACGCCGGCCACGGCCTGAGCTATATGCTCGACAAAAAAGCATACCTCGACGCCCTGCACGAATTCCAACGCGTTGCGCTGGGAGAGTAAAGAGACTTCACTAATCCCAAATCAAACCCCATCCCAAATCCGGGCGAAAACTCGCCCGGATTTTTGCGCGTATAGAGATAAAACTCGCCCTTATTTTTGCGAAATCACCCCTAAAACTCGCTATGATTTTTGTTGACATATTCATAATAAGTGGGTACAATATGTTTATACTGCAACAAGGGGTGACGAATATGCCGTATTTGAGACGCAAGGTCGACGATGTTCTCGCCGCGTGGAAAGCCGATGAGGACAGAAAGCCGCTTATTATCAAAGGCTCGCGGCAGGTCGGCAAAACCGAGTCCATTACGCGCTTTGCAAACGCAAACTATGAAAGCGTGATTTACATCAACTTCGTCGAGCAGCCGAAATACAAAATGATAACCTCCGACGGGTACAGCGTCGACGCGATTATCAAAAATATCTCGCTTCTCGACCCGTCAAGGCGCTTCACCCCCGGCAACACGCTCATTTTCTTCGATGAGCTTCAAGAGTACCCGGAGATATCCACTGCCTTGAAATTTTTCTGCATTGACCGCCGCTTTGATGTTATATGCAGCGGCTCAATGCTCGGCATAAACTACAAGCGCATTGAAAGCAACAGCGTCGGCTATAAAAGCGATTTCACCATGTTTTCCATGGATTTCGAGGAGTTTCTCTGGGCAAAGGGCTACGGCGAGGGTCAGGTTGCCGACATGCTTCGCCATATCACGGAGCTTTCGCCCTTTGGAGAGGTTGAATTTGCGACGTATCGGGCGGCGTTTTTGGATTTTTGTATACTCGGCGGCATGCCCGCCGTTGTCAGCGCGTATATCGACAAGGGCACTTTCGAGGCGTCCTTGGAGACCCAGCGCCAGCTTCTTGCCGATTATAATGAGGACATCCGCAAGTATGCCGAGGGGCTTGATCAGGCGCGGATAATGAATGTTTTTAACCAAATTCCGCCTCAGCTTGCCAAGGACAACAAAAAGTTCCAGATATCCAAGGTCGCCTCCGGTGCGCGATTCAAGGATTACAGGGGCTGCATCGAGTGGCTGAGCGACGCGGGGATGGTCAACGTGTGCTATTGCCTCAACTTCCCGGAGCTGCCGCTCAAAGGCAATTACGACGAGACCAAGTATAAGCTCTATTTTGCCGACACGGGGCTGCTTGTCGCCATGCTCGACGATGAGGCGCAGGACGATTTGCGCGCCAACAAGAATTTGGGCGTTTACAAGGGTGCGCTTTATGAAAACATCGTGGCCGAGGCGCTGGTGAAAAGCGGCTGTGGCCTGTACTATTACCGTCGCGAGGATTCCACCCTCGAAGAGGATTTTTTCGTCCGCACGGCAAACGAGCTTATCCCGCTGGAGGTCAAGGCGACAAACGGCACGGCCAAATCCCTCCGCACTCTCATTTTCGGAGAAAAATATGCGGACATACGCCACGGCATAAAGCTCACGGGCGGAAACGTCGGCTATAGTGACGGCGTGTTCACATTCCCGTATTTCTGCGCGTTTTTGCTCAAGCGCTTTTTGAAGAACATGCCCGACACCGGCGACGGCTTGAGCTGACAATTGTATTTCACCCGCACCGGGGCTGCAGCAAAATAAGATTTTTGCTTTTTCGCGAAAAGCCACATTGAAAAAGTTTCGGAAACCTGCCTTTTATGCAAGTTTCCGAAACTTTTTTACCTTGGCATTCAGAACAATCATTCTGCCACAGCCTTTTTTGCTCTACTCCCCAATAATTCAAAAAACCTCTTGCAATATTCATCGACGTATGTTATTATCCTTTCGTGAACACTTCACCACTTCACAAGCGAGAAAAAGAAGGGGACGCGGCATGAGAGATAATATTGCAAAGCTCGGCAAGATGATAACCGACTGCCTTGACGTCAAGCTCGGCCTTGTCAAGATGGACGAGAGCAGACCGGAATACTGGATGCTCGACGAGTTGTTGACCGATGAAATGGCCGATTTGATGCTGAAAATGGAGGTCAGAAAGCCCGTTACGGCGGCAGAGCTGGCCAAAAAGATAAAATGGGACGAGGCGAGAGTGCAAAAGCTGCTCGACGAAATCGCCAAAATCGGCCTTATTGAATACAACTGGCACAATGCCGACCGCCACAAGCAGTACGTCATCCCCGTGTTCGTCGTCGGCAGCTCGGAAAACCTCACGCTCGACGACGAGCTTATAAAGGCTCACCCCCGCGCGGCGGAGTTTAGCGAGCGGATGTCCTATCTCCCGCTGGAGCAGCTTTCTCACATGGTGCCGCCCGGCGGCGCGGGTCTCGGCTTCCACGTGATCCCCGTTGAAAAGGCGATAGAGAAAGAAAACCAAGCCCTCGACATCGAGCACATTTCCTACTGGCTCAACAAGTATAAAGAGCGCGACCAGTTTGCCATCACCGCGTGCCAGTGCCGCCGCTCAATGCGCATGCTCGGCAAGGGCTGCGGCGAGCTGGAGGACGAGGTGTGCATCCTCCTCGGCGATTACGCCGACTATATGTCCGAAAACGGCAAGGCGCGCAAGGCGACCTATGACGAAATTGTCGCCCTGCTCAAACGCACCGAGGAATGCGGCTACATGCACCAAATCACCAACGGCGAAGGACCGGACGAGATTTTTTCCATCTGCAACTGCACTGTCGGCTCATGCTACGGCCTGCGCTGCTCCCAGCTTTTCAACCAGCCCAATCTCTCCGCCTCGGCCTATCGCGCCGAGGTCACCACGGAAAACTGCGTCGCCTGCGGCAAGTGCGTCGAGGTCTGCCCCTCCGGCGCGGCAAAGCTGGGTCAAAAGCTGTGCTCCGTTGACGGCCCCGTCCGCTATCCCAAGCAGCCCCTCCCCGACGAAACGCCGGGCTGGAGCCGCAAAAACTGGAACTATAACTACCGCGAGGACAATCAGATAAACTGCTATGAAGCGGGCACAGCCCCCTGCAAAACCGCTTGCCCCGCGCACATCGCCGTGCAGGGCTATGTCCGCATGGCGTCCGAGGGGCGCTATGCCGAGGCGCTCAAGCTCATCAAGCAGGACAATCCTTTCCCCGCTGTGTGCGGCAGCATATGCAACAAGCGCTGTGAGGGCGCATGCACAAGAGGGACGGTCGACGAGCCCATTGCCATTGATGAAATCAAAAAATTCATCTCCCGCCTTGAGCTTGACCCCGAAACCCGTTATGTCCCCGAAATCGTCCGCCACAAGGGCAGCCCGGATAACTACACCGAGAAAATCGCCGTCATCGGCGCGGGCCCTGCGGGCATGACCTGCGCGTACTACCTTGCCGCGATGAGCTATCCCGTCACCGTGTTCGAGAAAGACCCCATCCCCGGCGGCATGCTGACCAAGGGCATTCCGAGCTTCCGCCTTGAAAAAGGCGTTGTCAACGCGGAAATCGACGTGCTCAAAGCCCTCGGCGTTGAATTTCGCTGCAACACCGAGGTCGGCAAGGACGTCACACTCGATGAGCTCCGCCAACAGGGCTACAAGGCGTTTTACGTCGCCATCGGCTTGCAGAACGCCCTGCGCCTGAACGTCGAGGGCGAGGAGCTTGACGGCGTCGTCGGCGGCATTGACTTCCTGCGCGCTGTCAACCGCGGCGATATCACCTCCATCACCGGCAGCACCCTCGTCATCGGCGGCGGCAATGCCGCAGTGGACGTGGCGCGCACCTGCACCCGTCTCGGCGGCGGGGCGGTGAGCATGTATTGCTTAGAGTCGGACGCCGACATGCCCACTGTGCCCGATGAAAAGGACGAGGCGCTTGCCGAGGGCGTGGTCATCAACAACTGTTGGGGGCCTGCGCGCATACTCGGCGAAAACGGCCGCGTCACGGCGGTTGAGTTCAAGCGCTGTCTCTCCGTGCGCGACGAAAGCGGCGCATTCGCCCCCAAATATGATGAACATGACACCATCACCGTCCCCTGCGACAATGTAATTGTCTCCATCGGCCAAGGCTCGGCATGGGGCAGCCTCCTTGCGGGCAGCAAGGCCGAGGCCGTTGACGGCCGCCTTGTCGCCTCCGATTCCGTCACCTTCCAAACCGCAGAGCCGGATGTGTTCGCCGGCGGCGACTGCACCACCGGCCCGAAATTCACCATTGACGCCATTGCAACCGGCCGCGAGGGTGCAACCAGCATCCACCGCTATGTCCACCCCGGCCACAGCCTCACCTTGGCGCGCAATCTCCGCCGTTTCAACGAGTTTGACAAGGGTAAGGCCGTCATCCCCGTGGAAAAGCTGGCCGCCCCGGCGAGACAGCCCCTTGCCCACGACGCGAGCAAGACCAAGACCATGCATGACAACCGCCTCACCCTCACCGAGGAGCAAGTCAAGCTTGAAGCCTCCCGCTGCCTCGGCTGCGGGGCGACGTGGGTGGATCAGAACAAGTGCATCGGCTGCGGCATTTGCACCACGCGCTGCAATTTCGACGCAATGCACCTTGTGCGCATCCGTCCGGAGTTTGCAAATTACATCAACGGCGACGACTCCAAAAAGGCCATACTCATGCACGGCATGAAGCGCGCGGCAAAGCTGACCGTCAAGCGCATCAAAAACGCCGTTTCCCCGAAAGGCGAGGAATGATATGCACGAGCTTGGCACAGTGCTTTACGTCATTCGCGCCGTCGAGGACGTTTGCCGCGAGAATAAGCTGGTCACCGTTCGGCGCGTCACGCTTGAAATCGGCGAGGTCAGCGGCATTCTCCCTGAGTTTTTGACGGACTGCTGGGAGTGGGCGCGAAAGCGTTCCGACTTCATCCGCTATGCCGAGCTTAAATGCGAAAGCGTCGAGGCCGTCACGCTCTGCCTTGACTGTCAAAAACACTATCCCACCGTCAAACACGGCAAGTTCTGCCCCCATTGCCACGGGGACAATACCGTCCTTGAAACCGGGAATGAGTATAACATCAAAGAAATAGTGGCAATGTAGCTTTAGTTGTGTTCCAACATTGCGTTGTACACATAGACAGATGCTTTAGACCCCTTGCAAGGAAGAGACGGGAATACACCCGTCTCTTTCTGCATTTGACGCGCGCCGCGCAATGTGATATTATCACATCAACACATTATGAAAGGCAACATTATGGCGTTTGATAAGCTGTCCGTTCCCTCTGTCAAGGAGCGGTTTGTTCAGGAAATAGAGGACAAAATACTCTCCGGCGAGCTGAAGGTGGGGGAGAAGCTGCCCCCCGCGCGCGAGCTGTGCGAGCTGATGGGCGTCAGCCTCACCATTGTCAATTCCGGCATGGGCGAGCTTGCCGCCAAGGGCTTTGTCGAGATCAAGCCCCGCCACGGCACCTTTGTGGCCGATTACCGCGTCAACGGCACGCCGGAGGCGCTTTTGGCCGTCATGCGCTATCGCGGCGGCAAGCTCAACAAGCACGATATTCGCTCCTTCTGCGAAACGCGCGTCGCGCTCGACCCGTTTGTGGCGCAGCTGGTCATTGAGCGCGCCTCCGATGACGATATACGCACGCTTTTGCCGTTTTTGGAGACCATGCGCCGCGAGCGCGATATTGACGCTTTCTGCGCGGCGGTGCTCGGCTTTTTCAAGCGCATGTATATGCTCAGCGACAACACCATTTTCACCCTCTTGTATAACTCCACCATCCAGCCGCAAATGGGCATGTATGCCATGTTCATCAACAAAAACGGCTTTGACGTGATTGTGGAATGCTCTGAAAAGACCTATGAATGCCTCCTCGCGCGCAATGTCGAGGGGGTCAGAGAGTGCCTGATGAATTATCTCATTCTCCCGCTTTCCCGCGACACTTCCATCATTTAACCGCCAAACGCGCACGGAATAAAATCCGTGCGCGTATTCATAAAAATTCACGAAATGTCAATATATTTTTCCCGCCGGACGTGGTATCATAAGCGGTATGAAAAACGTACCGCGTGTGGCGGGGAATAAAAATGCCCGGAGACCTCATTGCGAGACTCCGAGCGGGCTGGCACTCCCGGCGCGATTCGAACGCGCGACCTTCCGCTTAGGAGGCGGACGCTCTATCCTGCTGAGCTACGGAAGCATGTTCACAGCCCGTATATTCTATCGCAGATTCGCCGCCGTGTCAACGGCGAAATTATCGCGCCCATGCGGCCGGCCTAATCCGAAGAGGGGAACGCTATGCTCAAACTAAAAAACATAAAAAAGGACTATATGGCGGGCGACTCGGTTGTCCACGCGCTCAAAGGCATTGACCTTGAGTTCAGGGAGAACGAATTTGTCGCCATTTTGGGTCATTCCGGCTGCGGCAAGACCACACTTTTGAACATCATCGGCGGCCTTGACGGCTATACCTCCGGTGACCTTGTCATCAACGGCAAGTCCACCAAAAACTTCACCGACGCCGACTGGGACTCTTATCGCAACCACTCCATCGGCTTCGTTTTCCAGTCGTATAACCTCATCCCGCACCAGACCGTCCTTTCCAATGTCGAGCTTGCGCTCACGCTCTCCGGCGTCGCCCCGGCCGAGCGCAAGGCGCGCGCCATCGAGGCGCTGAAAAAGGTCGGCCTTGAGGATCAGATTTATAAAAAGCCCAATCAGATGTCCGGCGGTCAGATGCAGCGCGTGGCAATTGCCCGCGCCCTCGTCAACGACCCTGACATTCTCCTCGCCGATGAGCCCACCGGCGCTCTCGACTCGGACACCTCCGTTCAGATAATGAACATCTTGAAGGAGATTTCCGCCGACAAGCTCATCATCATGGTCACGCACAACCCCGACCTTGCCGAAGAGTACGCCGGGCGCATCATCCGCCTGAAAGACGGCCTCATCACCGCCGACTCCGACCCCTATGACAGCGGCAAGGACGAAGTGGCCTCCAACGCCAAGCAGAAAAAGACCTCCATGAGCTTCGCCACGGCGTTCGCCCTTTCCATGAACAACCTCCTCACCAAAAAAGCGAGGACGATACTCACCGCCTTTGCCGGCAGCATCGGCATCATCGGCATCGCGCTCATCATGTCCCTTTCAAACGGCATTCAAAATTATATCGACAAGGTTCAAGAGGACACCCTTTCAAGCTACCCCCTCACCATCGAGGCGGAGAGCTATGACATGACGAGCATGATGACCTCGCTCATGGGTGTGCACTCCGAGGCGTCAGACCTCAAGCACGAAAACGACGCCGTTTATTCCAACACCATTCTCTATGACCTCATCAACTCCATGGTCTCCGCCGACAAAGAGGTCAACAATCTCAAGCCCTTCAAAGAGTTTTTGGAGACTGACCCCGAAATCCAGCAGTATATCAGCTCGATTTTGTATTCCTATGACCTCGACATGAACCTCTACGCCGAGGATGTCGACGGCAACATCGTCAAAACCGACATCACCGAGCTCATCCAGTCCGCCATGAGCGCCACCTTCGGCGGCGATTACAGCTCTTATTTCTCCACCTTCGGCTCGTATTATTCCATCGCCGACGCGTGGCAGGAGCTGCTGCCCGGCGAGGACGGCGAGCTTGTCAACCCGCTTGTGCAGCAGCAGTATGACGTCATTTACGGCCACTGGCCGGAGAAGTATGACGAGGTTGTGCTCACCGTCAACCAAAATAACGAGGTTTCCGACCTTGTGCTGTATGCTCTCGGCCTCAAGTCCAGCGGCTCTCTTTCCGATGATATGCAAACCTTCATCGACCAGGATAATCTCAACACCTCCATCGAGAGCTGGAGCTATGAAGAGATATGCGATCTCGTCGTGCGCTATATCTACCCCGCCGACCAGTACAACTACAGCGACGAGGACGGCGAGTTCGTCAACATGGCCGACGAAGAGCTTGGCCTCAAAACGCTTTATAAAAACGGCATGGACGTCAAAATCGTCGGCATAATCCGCCAAAATGAGGACGCCGTCTCCGGCATGATCACCGGCTCTATCGGCTATACCCACGCCCTTGTCGAGCACGTGGTCGAGGTCGCGGTGACCAAGGATCTTGTCCGCCGCCAGCTTGACGACCCCGCGCACGATGTTTTCAACGGCCTGCCCTTCCTTGAAAATGAGGACGAGGCGTTCTCCAACTCTCGCAAGACCGAGGCCGCCAAGGAATACATCGCCGCCGCCAACGAAGAGCAGCTTGCCGACGTTTATGTTGACTTCATGTGCGTCCCGGAGGATGATTATGTCCAAGAGCTTGTCGACGAGCAGACCGAGGGCATGACCCGCGCCGACATTGAGGACATGGTGCTCGAAAGCTATCCGGAGTATTCCTCCATGCTCAGCAAAATGGACGATGACACGCTTTTTGACTATGTCGACCAAATGATCGCCGAACAGGTCAAGGAGATTTACGCGTCCAAGATGGAGGCGCTTTACCGCAATCTCTCCGACAGCAAGCTCGCCCGCGAATTTGAGCTGCTCGCCCTTGAGGATGACGATTATCTCTGGATTTACAACAACGCCATGCCGCCGGTGTACTCCGAGTCGACTTATAAGGAGAACCTGAAAAAGCTCGGCTATGTCGACCTTGACACCCCCTCCACCATCAACATTTATGTCTCCACCTTTGAGGATAAGGACGCTATATCCGACGCCATCGAGCGCTATAACGACGCGGCCTCCGACGATGACGAGATAAGCTACACCGACGTCGTCGCGCTCCTCATGAGCTCCATCACCACCATCATCGACGTCATCAGCTATGTTCTCATCGCGTTCGTCGCCATCTCCCTTGTCGTTTCGTCCATCATGATCGGCATCATCACCTATATCAGCGTCCTCGAGCGCACCAAGGAGATCGGCATACTCCGCGCCATCGGCGCGTCCAAGCAGGATGTTTCGCGCGTGTTCAATGCCGAAACGTTCATCATCGGCCTCACAGCCGGTGCAATCGGCATCCTCGCCACGGTGCTTTTGAACATCCCCATCACCATGATTGTCCGCGACCTCACCGGCATCATGGTGCTCAAGGCGTCACTGCCGTGGGTGGGCGGCGTCGGCCTCATCGTGATAAGCGTTGTGCTCACGTTCATCGCCGGCCTCATCCCGTCCAGCCTCGCCGCCAAGAAAGACCCTGTCGAGGCATTGCGCACCGAGTAAAACCAAACGAAACCAAGGCTGCCGGTATTAAGCCGACAGCCTTGTACTATATTATAACTATATGAATCCTCACACCCGGAGGCGTGAAAATGGCAATTTCGGACTTCAAGCGCAAAAACGCGCTCAAACGCGAGTGGGACGCGCTGCTGAAAAGGGAACAGGCGTATTTAACCCGCCAAAGCGGGCAAAAGGAGTCTGCCTTGAATTGCTTGCTTGCCGACAAAGTGCCGGATAAGCTCCAAGCGACGCTCGACGCCGCCTTTGAAAAGGCGTTCATGCTCATTTTTGAAAAGGGCACGGGCATAATCGAGAAAACCTGCAACAAAACCGCGATAGAAAACCGTTATAAGCTCAACAGCTATGCCGACAATTTCTCCCCCACGCGCAAGACCCTGCGCGCCTTTTCCAAGGACGCCAAGCGCACGGGCGGCGTCAATCTCGTCATCTCCGGCGTGTCCGGCGTGGGGCTGGGGCTGTTCGGCGTCGGCCTGCCCGATATCCCGCTTTTCACCGCCATGCTTTTGAAATCAGTTTATGAAATCGCCCTCAGCTATGGGTTTTCTTATGACACGCCGCAGGAAAAGTGTTTCATTCTCCTCGTCATCGAGGCTGCACTCGCCCACGGCGAGCATCTTGACCGCGTCAACGCCGCGGCGGACGATTTCATCCGCGCGCCCCGCTGCCCCGATAACACTGAGCTTCATTCTCGTGTCAAATCCGCCAGCGCCGGGCTGTCAAAAGAGCTGCTGTACATGAAATTCCTCCAAGGCGCCCCCATAATCGGCGCCCTCGGCGGCGCGTATGACGCCATATACATCAACCAAGTCACAAGCTACGCCGGGTTGAAATACGAAAAACGGTTTTTATACGAAAAAATGCGGGATGCATTAGCAACGGATTGACGCATAACTATTTTTTTGATATATTTATCATGTAAGGAGGCGATATAATGCCTACAATTTCGATGTTTCGCGGAATAAAGATATTCATGAATTGGCGTGAGCATCAGCCGCCGCACTTTCATGCGACATACGGCGGGGATGAAGTGCTTGTATCTATACGTGAATTGGAAGTCTTGGAGGGTAGTATGCCCGGAAAGCAATTGAAAATGCTTTTGGGGTGGGCTGCATTTCACCAAGAAGAGCTTTTGGAGAACTGGGAGCTTGCGGAGAAAAACCAAGAACTTTTTGAAATAGCTCCTCTTAAATGAACGGAGACGGAAGAATGAAAACGGTTGAAGATTACATGGCAAAGGGTTTTGACAGAGCGACGGCGGAGTATTTTGCCGCCGGACGGCGCAAAATCGTCGGGGTTGAGCCTCAAAATGATTATGTTCTCGAACTGACGTTTGATAATGGCGAGCACCGCGCATACGACTGCCGCCCGCTTTTCCAAACAAACACGGTTTTTGAAACCCTACACAATATGAGTGTTTTCAATCGTGTGTATTTGGACGATACAAATTGCGTCTCGTGGGATATAGACCCCAATGTGGACAGCTCGAAGGTATGGAGCAATAAAATCGACCTTTCGTCCGACAGCTGTTATCTCGACAGCCGACCCGTGATTTGATAAGAATCGCCCCTGAGCTTTATGGCTCAGGGGCGAATTTTCACATTGCTTCTATTTCTTTGAGATTATACTCATTTCCCGTGACGAGGAAGGTGTTGAAGCTGTGGCAGTGGGGGCATTCCTTGCCGTGGGCGACGGTGGAATAGGTCTGCTTGCAGTCCTGGCAGAACGTCACGCCCGGCAGGGTCTCGATTTTCAGCTCGGCCTCGGCCAAAATGGGGTGGCTTTTGCGCGCGTACAGCCAAAAATCCGCGAGATAATCCGGAATGATGCCACTGACCTCGCCCACTTCGAGAGTCACCGAGCCGATTTTCGTCAGCGCGTTCTCCTCGGCGAGCTTTTCAACGGTCTCTATCACGTATATAACTGTTCCCAGCTCGTGCATTATTTGCCCTTCTTGCGCATGATCTTGACCTCGCGCTTGAGCGTGTAGGGCAAAATCGCCTTGAGCTTGTCCTCGGCCTTGAGCATGGTGCTGGCCTCCGGCAAATCGCGGCTGAGGTGAATTGCGTCGAACTCACAGCGCGTGGTGCACAGGCCACAGCCGATGCACTTGTTCTCGTCCACGACAGTCGCGCCGCAGCCGAGGCAGCGCGCGGCCTCGCGCTTGACCTGTTCCTCGGTGAAGCTCAAATGCGCGTTTTCAAAGCTCTTGGCCTTGGCCGCGTCCTTGCCCGGAATCTGGCGGGAGGAGTTGTCAAAGCTTTCCACGGGGATGAGGACGTTGTCCTTGTCAAGCTCGATGAACTGACGGCGGTTGCGCGCCAAGGTGAGGCTCTGCCCCTCGTGCACATAGCGGTGCAGGGACTCGGCGGCCTCGCGCCCGGCGGCGATGGCGTCAATTGCGAACTTCGGCCCGGTCAGCGCGTCGCCGCCGACGAAGATGTCGCTCTGCGCGGTTTGCAGAGTCACGGGGTCTGCAATCACAGTGCCGTTGGGGTTGAAGGTCATGCCCTCGGCCGCAATGCCGCCCGGCTCAACCTTCTGCCCGATGGCGGAGATGACGGAGTCAACCTCGATGGTCTCGAACTTGCCTGTGCCGATGGCCTTGCGGCGACCCTTTTCGTCCGCCTCGCCCAGCTCCATCAGCTCGACCTTCAGCGCCGTGACCTTGCCGTTTTCGCCGATGAGCTCAACGGGGGCGGCGAGGAACTTGAACTTCACGCCCTCTTCAACGGCCTCGGCCACCTCGGCCTTGTCCGCGGGCATTTCGGCCTCGGAGCGGCGGTAAATCACATAGGTCTCCTCCGCGCCCAGTCTCACGGCGCTGCGGCACACGTCCATGGCCACGTTGCCGCCGCCGATGACGGCGCACTTCTTGCCGACGGCGGGATTCTTGCCGAGATTGACCTCGCGCATGAAGTCAATGCCGCCGAACACGCCGCTCAGCTCCTCGCCGGGAATGCCGAGAGGTGCGGATTTCTGCGCGCCGATGCCGAGGAAGAAGCCCTTGTAGCCCTCTTTGCGCAGTTCGTCGAGCGTCACGTCTTTGCCAACCTCAACGCCGCACTTGAATTCCACGCCCATCTCGCGCAGAACGTCGATTTCGGCGTTGACCACGTCGCGGTTGAGGCGGAAGGAGGGGATGCCCACGGTCAGCATGCCGCCCGGCACCTCGTTTTTCTCGAAAACGGTCACGGGGTAGCCCATGTTGGACAGGAAGTATGCACAGCTCATGCCGGCAGGGCCTGCGCCGATGACGGCGATCTTTTCGGCATAATCCGTGGTGTCTGCCTTGCGGGTGCGGCGCGCGGGGACATAGCGCTTGTCTGCGTGCAGCTCCTGCTCGGCGATGAATTTTTTGATTTCGTCAATGGCGATGGGCGCGTCGATCGTGCCGCGGGTGCAAGCGTCCTCACAGCGGCGGTTGCAGATGCTGCCGCACACGGCGGGGAAGGGGTTGTCCTGCTTGATGAGCTTGAGCGCGTCGAGATAACGACCCTCGGCTGCCATCTTTATGTAGCCCTGAACGGCGATGTGCGCGGGGCAGGCAGTCTTGCAGGGTGCGGTGCCGCTGTCGTAGCAGTTTATCATGTTGTTGTCGCGGTAATTCTCGTCCCACTTTTCCGGACCCCACTTCGTGTCGTCGGGAAGCTCGTGCTTGGGGTATTCCACGGGGCCGGACTTGGTGCAAAGCTTTTGGCCGAGCTTGGCCGCACCCGCGGGGCAGACTTCGACGCACTTGCCGCAGGCCACGCACTTTTCCGCCTCGACGTGCGCTCTGTACGCACTGCGGGACATGTTCGGCGTGTTGAAAAGCTGAGACGTGCGCAAGCCGTAGCATACGCCGGGCGCGCAGTTGCAGATGGCGAAAATCTTGTCCTCGCCGTCGATGTTGGTGATCTGGTGGACATAGCCCTCATCCTCGGCGCGCCGGAGAATCTCCATCACCTCGTCGTAGGATATGAGCTTGCCGTCCTTGCCGGTCTCGTCGCAGTATTTGGCGCAGTCGCCCACGGCGATGCACCACAGATCCTCAATGTCGCCCGAACCTTCCCCGCGCACGCTCTGCGCGCGGCGGCAAGAGCAAACGCCCACCGCGTATGTGTCATACTTTTTCAGCCAGTGGGAAAGATGCTCAACACTCACGGACTTCGACCCACTGGGAATGGCCTTTTCCACGGGGATAACGTGCATGCCGATGCCCGCGCCTCCCGGAGGCACCATCGGCGTCACCTTTTCAAGCGGCAGACGCGCCATGTCGTGGAACATGTCCGCAACCTCCGGATGCTCCTTGACGAAGTCGCCGCGCATGTTCAAAAACTCCGCCGCGCCGGGCACGAACAGCGGCAGCATGTATTGCTTGACGCGTTCGTCGTTCTCCCAGTTGTACTCCAGCAGACCGATGCAGCTCATCTCGAAAAGCTTTTCTTCAAGATGCTTGTCGTCGGTTGCGCCGCAGGCGGCCTTGATCTCCTCGAATCTCATGGGGGTGCGCTGCTTCATGCTCAGCGCGATGTCAACCATCTCGTCGTCGAGCACGTTCACAAGACCCTTGTATTCCGGGCAGGTCTCGTCGAGCTTTTTCAGCCCGAGCTTATAGGGAATGCGGTCGGTCATTTTTTTGCCGAGGGCAAAAAGCTTTTCCTTGTTTGTTACCATGTCGGTCTCCCTTCGTTTTATATTGCATTGTACTATTTCAAACAACTCTGTTATATAAAATATCATATTTGCTCAACATTGTCACTAGACAATTTGTTATGAAATAGACAAATTCGCCGTTGTGTCTCCGAAAAACATACACTCATTCAAAAAAAGCACATGCGATTTTCTTTTTAACCGAAAATCGCATGTACACATAATATTGTTTACATAATTACTTTTGCTCGTTTATATAAATGTTCGCCTTGCTTTGAATCAGCCGCGCGACTTCGTCCGCGCTCTTTTGCCCGGCGAAGTATGCCTGTGCCTCGGTGAGCGCGATGTCGATGATGGGGTCTTGCTGCGCAAGCGTGTCCGCCGTGGCGATAAGCGCGTCAATGGTCTCGGCGCGCTCCGCGCTTATGCCGGAATAAATCTCGCTCATGCTTGAACCGTCATACTTATACCCGATTATTTTCCGCTTGCGCTCGCCGTTTTCATCGAGGAGAATGTGGCCGAAATCGTCCGTTTCATATTCGATTTTCATGGCCTCATCGCGCCGCGCGGCGTAGGCGGTCTTGTTCGTAGGGAAATAGTACCCGCCACGCTGGTATTCCTCCGTGAGGAATGTGCGCAAAAATTCCCACGCCGTCTCTTTATTTGCGCATGCGTTCGTCATGGCATAGCTTTCAGTCGCGCTTATTGCGCTGCCGCTCTTGCCCGTTAAATTTGGGAAACCGATGTATGTGGCTTCCGTTTTGAACGGGTTATCCGTGCTCGTTTCGTTGAAGGTATATAGCGACACCATCGTCAGCATCTGCTGCCCCTGCGCGATAAGCTCCGGCGCGCCGATACTCTGCGCCTTGTCGGCGTTGGACTCTATCTCCTCGTTTGACGGAAACTGTGCGGCAAAGGATAAAAGTGCCTTGAACTCGTCGCCCTCGAAGCGGCACACGCCTTGTGCCCAATCAACGTATGCGCCGAGGTCAATCATAAGAGCGTATTGCAGCATAGTCTCCCGACTGAAATACCAGTCAAAGCCCGCGCAGCCCTCCGGCATGGAGTCAAGCGCGGCGGCGTAATCGTCATAACTCCACCCCGGCTTATCTCCCACCACACTCTCGGCTCCCATCACGCTCATCACGCCGAAGCCCGCCACCGCGGCGTATAATCCGCTGTCCACCTCATAGGCAGATAGTATATTTTCAAAGAAATCGCCGCGTGATAGCTCACTATCCGCATCGATGTAGGGGTACAAATCTTCTAACAGTCCTTTTGAGGCGAGCTGGTTGTACGGCATGTCGCTCAAATCCAGAAGATCCGGCACATTCCCCGCGGCAAGCTCGCCCCTGCAAGCAGCAGCGCAAGCGCGCGTTTTATCATATCCATCTTAATCCTCCTAAAGAAATCTACCCGGATTATATCGCCCGCTGCCCGAAATGCCATTAAGAACGCCTTAAGATGTTTTTTAATTTTCCCGCCTTTTGCTATATACAATTATTGACGCGGTGTAGTATAATGACATCAGTCATCACCAAACGGAGGACACAGCGTGGATAATTTACGCCCCGAAAAGCGCGGCGCGAGCCGCCTGACAATATATATTGCGGCCTTTTTCCTGCCGGTGCTCATGTTTTTTGCCGTCTGCGCGTATCTCGGTCTCGTGCCGTTCGGCACGGCGAGCGCACTTGATTTGGACTTGCCGAATCAATATCTCTGCTATTTCGGCTATCTCCCGAGCATCGTTAACGGCGAAAATGACCTCCTTTATACATTCTCCAAGACCCTCGGCGGGGATATGATAAGCATGCTGGCGTATTATTTTTTAAGCCCCCTGAACGCCGTTTTTCTTTTCACCTCGCTTGAAACTCTGCCCGTTGCCGTCACCTGCGTCATCGCCGCCAAGCTCGGCCTTTGCGGCTTGAGCTTTGCCGCCTGCGCCATCAAGCGCCGCCCGGATGCCTCCGTTCTCATATTCTCCACCGGGTATGCGCTCATGTCCTATAACATCACCTACGCCTCGAACCTCATGTGGCTTGATGCGGCGTATCTTTTGCCCATCATCGCCCTCGGCATTGACCGCATTGTGTCCGGACGTTCGCCGGTGCTGTACGCCGTTTCCCTCGCCGCCTGTCTCTTTGTCAATTATTATATCGGCTACATGGTCTGCATTTTCGCCCTGCTGTATTTTGCCTTCCGGCTTTTTGCCGCCGAAAAGGGGAGTGTGCGCATTTCCCGCGCCGTTTTTCGCTTTGCGCTCGCGTCGCTTTTGGCTGGCGGGCTTGCCGCCGTGGTGCTCGTGCCGACGTTTTTGTCGCTTTCCGGCACCAAGGCCGCCGTCAGCGCGGACTGGACGAGCCTTGAGCTTGTCTACACCCCGCGCGATCTCCTGCGCAAGTTCTTTTCCTGCTCGGTGCTCGCAAACGGCGAGGTGCACATCGCCCCGAACGTCTATTGCGGCATACTCACCACGGCGTTTTTGCCGCTGTATTTTGCCAACGGCAAAATCTCCCGCCGCGAGCGCTTGGCCTCGGCGGGACTGCTGGCCGTGCTGCTTGTGACGATGGCCGTGCGCGGCGCGTATATCATCTGGCATGCCTTTGCCATGCCGGCGGGCTTCCCGCAGCGCAGCTCATTTCTCGTCGGTTTTGTGCTCTCCGCGCTGGCCTGGCGCGCCTTTTGCACACTTGACGGCCTCACTCGCAAGCGCCTTGCCGCCATAATCGCCGCGCTCGTCTGCGTGGCAGTCCTCGGCGCGGTGTTCACCTCGCTTCTTGCCGACAAACGCATGCTTTTGGACTTCGTGCTCATCCTGCTTGCCTTTGCCGCGCTCTTTTTCATGGGGCACGCCCTGCCGCGCCGCGTCGCGGTGCTCATTTTCGCCGCCGTTCAGCTTGCCGCGCTTTTTGAAAATGCCGTCTTTCTCCGTCAGCACCCGCACAGCTCCTCACCCTCGCTCGATTATGCCGCCTATCTCACTCAAACCGTGCCCGCCGAGTCGGCGGTGAACGCCATCAAGAGGCGTGACGACGCCTTTTACCGCGTCGCCGAGGCTAAAAGCGGCGAGGAGTACGCCCACGCGGTCAACTCACCCATGAAATATGCCTACAACGGCCTCTCCCACTTTGATTCCACCGAGAAAAACGAGGTCAAACGATTCATGGCCAACCTCGGCTACGCATCTTACAACAATTACTGGGCGAGCTACGCCGCGGGCTCAACCGCCGCCGCAGACAGCCTCTTGGGCGTTAAATACGTCTATTCCGCCGCATCCGAGCACGGCAATTATGACCTCATAGATGCCGACGGCGAGCTCAATCTCTTCCGCAACCACGACGCCCTGCCGCTTGCCTTCGTTGCGGACAGTGCGGTGCTTGAAACCGCGCTTGAAAGCGAAGACGTTTTTGCAAATCAAAACGCGGCTTACTCCGCTGCACTTGGCCGCGACGCGGCCATACTCATCCCGGCGGAAAAGGCCGAGGAAGCGTTGATTAACCTCAAATCCGAGCCCAACGATGCCTCCACTCTCTACGAGCGAGTGGATTATGACAAGTCCTGCGCCGTGAAATATACTGTCACTCCCGCGTCTGACGGCGTGCTGTATGTCTGCGCCACCTTCCCCGACGGCGTTTCCGTCGTCGAGCTTGAAACTGCCGACGTCTATGTCAACGGCGAGAGCGTCGGCACCCTCGGCGGGATATATGACCGTGGCGTGAAAGCCCTCGGCAGCTTTGCCGCAGGGGAGAGCGTCGAGGTCACGCTCGTCCCGCGCACAAATGCCTTTGTGCGTGACGAGTTTTTCTTCTATTCCGAAAACTCCGCCGCACTCTCCGTCGCCGTGGCGGATATCCGCCAAAATGCCTCAAATGCCGGGCTTGAAAAGCTCGCGTCCTCTCATCTGCGCTGGACGGGCGAGGTTCGCGCTGACGGTGCTGTGCTCCTGCTCACCCTGCCCTATGAGCGCGGCTGGCGCGCGACTGTCGACGGTGCGCCTGCCGAGCTTCGCCCCGCCCTCGGCGTCCTTGCGGCGCTTGAGCTCCCGGCGGGGGCGCACGTGGTCGAGCTTGAATACGTCCCGCCCGGGGCGTATCTCGGCCTTGGCATAACCGCCGCGTCACTGCTCGCGCTCGCGCTGTATCTCGCGCGGCGCAGGGCTTGCAAAAAGCGCGCCTAAATGCTATCATACCCCACAAAGTCTAACACGGAGGACATATAATGAACCTGATAGTCAAGCATTTTTCCGAGCTTACCACGCAGGAGCTTTTTGAGATATTCAAGCTGCGCGTTTCGGTGTTCGTCGTGGAGCAGCAGTGCTATTATCAAGAGGTCGATGAGCACGATGCCGCGGCCTATCACGTGTGGCTCAGTGATGACGACGGCATTGCCGCGTACCTGCGCGTTCTCCCCGCCGGTGAGACCTTTGACGAGGTGTCCATCGGCCGCGTCATCGCCGTCAAGCGCCGCATGGGTCTCGGCACGAAAATCGTCGCCGCCGGTATCGACGTTGCGCGCGAAAAGCTCGGCGCGACCAAAATCAAAATCGAAGCGCAAACCTACGCCCGCAAGCTCTATGAAAACCTCGGCTTCGTCCAATCGGGCGACGAGTTTTCGGAAGACGGAATCCCCCATATTCCAATGGTGTGGACTGCGCAGTGAATAAAAATAAAAATGAGGCTTATTTCGTGATAAGCCTCATTTTTTCGTCTCTTGACATGTGCTTTATGTGCCACTCGCGGCTCATGGCTTCCTCGCGCGTGGGGTATGTTTCCGTGTGCACCAGCTCCACCGGCAGGTGTGACCGGGTGTATTTGCACCCGCGCCCGGCGGCATGCTCGGCCACGCGGTGCTCCAAGTCATTTGTCCACCCCGTGTAAAGCGACCCGTCGCCACAGCGGAGAATGTAAACATAGTTCACCGGCGCACCTCGCGCACGTTGTGCTCGAATTTCGACCGCGCGCCCATCACCTCGTGCCCGCACCCGCGACAGCGCAGCTTGAAGTCCGCGCCCGTGCGCAAAACCTCCCACTCCCGGCTTCCGCAGGGGTGGGCTTTTTTCATCAAAAGCACGTCTCCCACTCGGATGTCCATTATTTTTTGATCTCCTCCCAGTAGCGCCGCGCGGCCTGTTCGGTCTTGTTGTCGCCGTATTCGTAATAGCGCGCGTTTTTCAAATCATCCGGCAGATACTGCTGCTTGACCCAGTGGTTGGAGTAATTGTGCGGGTATTTGTACCCCTGCTCGCGCTCAAAGCCCGCGCCGTCTGCGTGGACGTTTTGCAGCTCGCGCGGGAATGAGCCGACGTGCCCTGCGCGCACGTCGGATATCGCCGCGTCGATGGCCATGCAGGCGCTGTTTGACTTCGGCGCGGTGGCCAGAACCAGCGCCGCCTCTGCCAGCGGCAGCCGAGCCTCCGGCAGCCCCAGTTGAAGCGCCGAGTCCACGCATGCCTTCACTATCGGCACGGCCTGCGGATATGCAAGGCCGATGTCCTCGCTTGCCGAGCACAAAAGCCTCCGGCATATGCCCACCAAATCCCCGGCCTCGATGAGTCGGGCGAGATAGTGCATTGCCGCGTCGGGGTCTGACCCGCGCAGTGACTTCATCAGCGCGGAAAGGCAGTCGAAATGCTCGTCCCCGTCGCGGTCATAGCGCATTGAGCTGCGCTGTGATATGCTCACCGCGTCCTCCACGCTCACCGTGCCCTTGTCCTCACACGCCGAAAACAGCAGCTCCACCGCGTTCACGGCCTTGCGCACGTCGCCTCCGCAGGCGGACGCGATGCGCGCCGTCACCCCGTCCTCTACCTCAAGAGGAGAGGGGAGACGCGCATTGCAAATCCCGATTGCGCGCGCCACCGCGCGCGCGACCTCCTCCGGCGGCACGGGCTTGAACTCAAACACCGTTGACCGGCTCAAAATTGCGTTGAACACGCAAAAATACGGGTTCTCCGTCGTCGAGGCGATCAGCGTTATGCGCCCATCCTCTATGAATTCCAGCAGTGACTGCTGCTGCTTTTTGTTGAAATACTGAATCTCGTCAAGGTACAAAAGCACCCCGCCGGGGGTCAAAAACGTGTCCAGCTCGTCGATGATGGCCTTGATGTCGCCGATTCCGGCGGTCGTGGCGTTCAGTTTGCGCAGTGTGCGGTTCGTCCTCTCGGCGATGATGCGCGCCACGGTGGTTTTGCCCGTGCCGGATGGGCCATAGAATATCATGTTCGGGATGCGCCCGCTTTCGATAATGCGCGTCAGCATCGCGCCCTTGCCCAAAATGTGCCTCTGCCCGACGACCTCGTCCAGCGCATGCGGCCTGATTTCGTCTGCAAGGGGCTTATACCTGCTTTCCATCGGCACTCTCCTTTGTCAGTTCGTTCACAACGTGCTGGCACATCAGCATTCCCGCGCTTGCCGGCACCCAAATCAACGATCCCGGCACGCTCCTGCGCCCCGGCGGCGGGGCTTCAAGCTGAGTCGGCGTCATCGGCTCCTCCGGGGAGAACACCACCGCGTGGTGCTCCACGCCCCGCGCGCGAAGCTCTTTGCGCACAACGCGCGCCAGCGCACAGCCGTAGGTTTTTGAAATGTCCGTTATCTGCAAAAGTGTGGCGTCGCGCTTGTTGCCCGTGCCGAGCGCGGAGATTATGGGTATGCCGCGCTCGCGGCAAGTCATGATAAGGTCGATTTTGCACGACACAAGGTCAATCGCGTCCGCCACAAAATCATAATCGGCGAAAAACCTTTCGCGCTCGGCCGCTGTGTAGCACCCCACTATCGTGTGTACGCGGATATCCGGGTTAATCTCGCGCACACGCGCGGCCATCACCTCGGCCTTCGGCGCGTCCACCGTGGAGCAAAGCGCGCAGAGCTGGCGGTTGATGTTCGTTTGGCTGACCGTGTCCTGGTCGATGAGCGTCAGCTCGCCCACGCCTGAGCGCGCCAGCGCCTCCGCGCACCACGACCCCACGCCGCCCAGCCCGAACACCGCCACGTGGCTGTTATTCAGCTTTCTCATCGCCGCCGCGCCCAAAAGCATCTCGGCGCGCATAGTTCTCTCGTTCATATCGCAACCTGACCTATAAAAATCCGCCGCAAGTTAAATAACCTACGGCGGATAAATAATACTCTCTTACCCGACCAGCTTCAGCCAGTAGCCGTTCACGGGGGTGTACGGCGCCATCAGCTCGTCAAGCCAGGACTGAAGCTCGGTGGTCTTCAAATCCTCCTCGGCAATGGCAGCAGAGCAAAGCTGACCCTCGCCGACGTAGTACATCACGTGGTAGCCCGCGTAAGCGCTGCTCTCGCCGTATACGATGTCGGTGTCGCCGTGCTTGTGCTTGGCAAAGCAGAACTCGTCAAACTCCTCGACCATCTGGTTTTTGCGCACGGCGTCATAAAGCCCGCCGTTGGTGTTCGAGCCGGCGTCTGCGGAGTTGGCCTCGGCAAGGGCGGCAAAGCTTTCCTCGGTGGCCTCGCCCGCCTTCCACTCGTCAAGAATCTCCTCGGCGCGCGCCTTGGCCTCGGCCTTGGCCTCGTCGGTGTATTCGCCGTTCTCGTCGGCCTCGGCCTTCACGAGAATGTGACGCACCTGCGCGAGTTTATAGTTGTTGTCCTCGCGGCCGATGAATGCCACGACGTAGAATCCGTCATTCGTGGAATTTGCGCACACGGTCGCGTCGCCGCTCTTGCGCGCAGAATCCATCATCCACTCCTTGTAAGAGCCGAGTGCACCGCCGACGGTGGCGGCGTTGTGGGTGGCGGATGCATCCGCGTCAACGGTGGCAATTGCGGCGTTGAGGCGCGCCTCAACGTCCTCGTCATCGCTCTCGGCGTAGGCGGCGAGAATCTCGTTTGCCTTGGCCTCGGCGGCGGCGACGGTCTCGTCGGTCACGGCGTCGTTGCCGTCCTCGCCGGTCACTTTCTCGGCGGAGACATAGTAGTAAACATAGTCAAAATAATCCTGCTCGCCGTTGTAGCTTGCATACTGCTCGCTCAGCTCCTTGGCGGAGTATTCAAGCGAGTCGGTGTAAGCCCCGGCGGCCTTGCTTGCCAGCGCCCCCATGTAGCCGAACTCGCGTGCGATGTCGGTGGTCACGCCGTTGCCGTAGTTTGCCGCGAGGAAGTTGTTCGCGCTGGAAAAGCCCTGCATCGTGGCGTAAGCGTCAACCGTGGTGAGGTCTTCGTCAACCGTGGCCTTTTCCTCGGCGGTCAGCTCAATGCCGTTTGCCTCGGCATAGTCGACAAGTGCCTGCGTCTGCACCAGCTGGCTGAGCGCGGCGTCGATGAAGTAATCGCGCCAGGTGCCGCCGTCGGTCATGGAGCAGGACTGCTTGTCAAGCCCGGTCAGCCCCGTTGAGCTGTCCAGCCCGAAGATGGAGGCATAGCTGCCATACTGGTTTATCCAGTAGTAATACTGGCTGCCGTATTGATAGTTTATCTCGGCAGGGGAGTAGCTTTCATCACCCACGGTCACGGCGGTGGTGTGCTTGTAAAGATAGCCGGAGTCGAGGAAAAGAATCGCGGCGATGAGAATCACCACGAGAATCGTGCCTATCGTCCAGCGGCGCTTGCTCTGCGCCTTTTTCTTGGCCTCTTCCTGTGCGGCGAGGATTTTCTTGTCAGTCCCGGCCTCGCGGGCGGCCTGACGGAGTTTCTTTTCGCTTGATGCGCTCATTATGTGTCATCCTTTTTCACAATAATAATAAAACAGCCAAAGTATTATAACTCAATCTCCCGCGCGAATCAAGCAAAAATATGCTTTTGCTCCGGTTTTGTGAAAAAATCTTTACCGCGTGTTCATATTGCGCCGTGCGCGGGCATATATTGAATATGTTGATTCGATAATCGAGCGGGCAAAAGCGCAAGAATCTGTCCGCTCGCAGCAAGGAGGAGAGACAAACGGAACACGACATCGACGATTTCATCTTCGGCGACTACGACCCCGGCCCCAGCGGCCGCTGAAGCCAAATGGCCGCCGAAGCCGAAAGACCCCGAAAACCGAAACCGGGCGGAGTGCAAAGCACCCCGCCCGGTTTGATTATTATACTGTGTTCGTCTCCTCGCGTCAATCCGCTGCGCGCATGGAGAGATAGGCGTTTATGAACCCGTCGAGATCGCCGTTCATGACGTTGTCGATGTTGCCGTTTTCATACTCCGTGCGGTGGTCTTTCACGAGCTGATAGGGCATGAAAACGTAAGAACGTATCTGGCTGCCCCACTCGATTTTCATCTGCACGCCCTTGATGTCGCTGATTTTTTCAAGATGCTCGCGCTCTTTGATTTCGGCCAGACGCGCGCGCAGCATGTTTTTGCAGTTTTCGAGGTTTTGGAAGTGGCTTCGCTCAACCTGGCTGGACACCACGATGCCCGTGGGCAGGTGCGTCAAGCGCACGGCGGAGGAGGTCTTGTTGACCTTTTGCCCGCCCGCGCCGGATGAGCGGTAAACGTCCATCTTTATGTCCTCGTCGCGCAGCTCGATCTCGTTGTTGTCGGCGATTTCCGGCATGACCTCGATTGCGGCAAACGACGTGTGCCGCCGCCCGGCGGCATCGAACGGGGACACGCGCACAAGCCGATGTATCCCGTGCTCGCTCTTGAGAAAGCCGTAGGCGTTCTCGCCCTCAATCATTATGGTCGCGCTTTTCAGCCCGGCCTCGTCGCCGTCGAGATAGTCCATCACCTTCACCTTGTACCCGTGGCGGTCGGCCCACATGTTGTACATGCGGTACAGCATGCTCGCCCAGTCCTGCGCCTCTGTCCCGCCGGCACCGGCGTGGAAGGTGATGATGGCGTTGTTCGCGTCATATTCGCCCGTCAGGAGCGTGCCGAGGCGCGTGGCCTCCACGTTTTCGCTGAACTTGGCAAACTCCGTTTTCAGCTCGTCGAGCATGGAATCGTCATTTTCCTCGATGGCCATTTCGCACATGGTGAACATGTCGTCCCACGCCTGGCAGAGCTTGGCGTAATTATCGACCTTGCCCTTGAGTACTTTCAGCCGCTTTTGAACCTTCTGCGAGTTCTCCACATCGTTCCAAAAGCCGTCGCGCTCGCTGGCGGCCTCAAGCTCTTCGATTTCCTTTTGCGCCGCTTCCAGCTTCAGCGCCTCGCGCAAAACCTCCAGCGTGGGCTTGGCCGCGTTCAGCTTCACCTTGTATTCGTCAAATTCCAGCATGTTTTTTGTCACAACCTTCGTTTTGTTCTCGTCAAAAAGCTATTATATACAAAAATCGCGCACTTGTAAATGAATTTTTTCGAGATAAGTATTTCTTATTTTTGTGTACAATTATTTGACCCAGCCTCTTCCCTTTACCAAAACGTTGTGATATAATAAATTCGCAGAATAAGGATATGTCGCACGTGAAGAGCAATAATAGCGTGTAAGAAGAAAACACGTGTGCGGCATTCCTTATCTGTGTTGTGAATCAGGAATAGAAAGATTATTACGGAGGACAAAGAGAAATGATTTCACACGGCAAGGAAATAAAGGTATTCACCGGCAACTCCAACCCCGCCCTCGCAGAGGACATTTGCTCCCAGCTTTACAAGAGTCTCGGCAACGCGTCGGTTGCGCAGTTTGCAGACGGTGAGTGCTCCATTTCCGTGTTTGAGCCCGTCCGCGGCAAGGACGTTTTCATCGTTCAGTCTACCTGCAACCATGTCAATGACAATCTCATGGAACTGCTCATCATGATAGACGCCATGCGCCGCGCGTCCGCCGGGCGCATCACCGCCGTCATTCCGTACTTCGGCTATGCCCGCCAAGACCGCAAGGCCAAAAGCCGCGATCCCATCTCCGCCAAGCTCGTTGCCAACCTCATCACTGCCGCCGGCGCCGACCGCGTCCTCACCATGGATCTCCACGCCGCGCAGATTCAGGGCTTTTTCGACATCCCCGTTGACAACCTCATGGGCAGCCACCTCTTTGTCCGCCATTTTGTCCAGCGCTTCGGCAAGGGCAATGAAAACGTCATGGTCGTCTCGCCCGACGTCGGCTCGACCGCCCGCGCCCGCGCCTTCTCCATGAAGCTGGGCGTGAACATGGCCATCGTCGACAAGCGCCGCGAGCGCGCCAACCAGTCCGAGGTCATGAACATCATCGGCAACGTCGAGGGCAAAACCTGCATCCTCCTGGACGACATTGTCGATACCGCCGGTTCTCTCTGCGGCGCGGCCAAGGCGATCAAGGAAATAGGCGGCGCGAAGGAAGTCTATGCCTGCGCCACCCACGGCGTTCTCTCCGGCCCTGCCATCGAGCGCATTGAAGAAAGCTGCATCGAAGAGCTGCTTTTGCTCGACACCATCCCTTACCCCTCCGACAAGCCCGCCTGCGCCAAAATCCGCTATATCTCCACCGCGCCGGTCTTTGCCGAGGCCATCAGAAGAATTTACGAGGAAGTTTCCATCTCCAATCTCTTTGACTGATTCCGATTTTTCGTTTGTAATCACATTCTGCCCCATGTGCGCGGGCGGCATCGCCGCCCGCGCGCACCGGGTGAAAGGACAGTATTAAAATGCTTTTCAAAAAGCCCGGCGGTGTCACATGGCTGATAGTGTTCCTCGGCAACCCCGGCGTCAAATACGAGGGGACGAGGCACAATGCCGGGTTTATGGCGGCTGACGCCATGGCCAAGGCCAAGGGCGTGTCGATAAACCGCCTGCGCTTTCACGCGCTGACGGCGCAGTGCGTCATCGGGGGCGAAAACGTCCTCTTGATGAAGCCGCAAACCTATATGAACCTCTCCGGCGAGGCCGTGGGCGAGGCCGCGCGGTTTTATAAAATCCCGCCGGAGCATGTCATCGTCATTTCCGATGAAATGGCGCTGCCCATCGGCAAGCTTCGCATCCGCATGAAAGGCTCTGCCGGCGGCCACAACGGCCTTAAGAATATCATCTCCCACCTCGGCACAGAGGCCTTCCCGCGCATCCGCCTCGGCGTCGGCGCGCCGCCTCATGCCGACTATGACGTCAAGGATTGGGTGCTTTCCGCCTTCAAAAACCAAGACGCCGACGATATGGCGTCCGCCGCCGCCCGTGCCGCCGAGGCCGCCGAGTGCTACATTGCCGAGGGCGCGGAGCGGGCAATGAACAAATTCAACACCAAGTAGTTTTCGCACCCCACCCCGATACATTCCTTTTTCCATTGTCTTCAAAGGGTTTCAGCCCCTTATATATACGAAAAACAGCAAGAGAGAGGATGATTAGCGAGTGAAAAAAAGCTGCATCGCGATGCTTTTGGCGGGCGGTCAAGGCTCCAGACTTTACGCGCTCACTCAAAACGTCGCCAAACCGAGCGTTCCATTCGGCGGAAAGTACAGGATTATCGACTTTCCGCTGTCCAACTGCGCCAACTCCGGCATTGATACCGTCGGCGTGCTCACGCAGTACAGGCCGCTCCAGCTCAACAGCTATATAGGCAGCGGCCAGCCGTGGGATCTTGACGTGTCCGACGGCGGCGTTTACATTCTCCCGCCGTATCAAAGCGCGGGGGAGAAGGGCTCGTGGTTTTCCGGCACGGCCAACGCCATTTATCAAAACATCGGCTTCATCGAAAACTATGACCCGGAGAATGTTCTCATCCTCTCCGGCGACCATATTTACAAAATGGACTATTCCGCCATGCTCAAAGAGCACATCGAGCATGACGCGGCCTGCACAATCTCCGTCCAGCAGGTCAGCATGGAAGAGGCCACGCGCCTTGGCATAATGAGCGTGGGCGAGGACGGCTATGTCGCGGAGTTTGAAGAAAAGCCCGCCCACCCGAAAAGCGACCTTGCCTCCATGGGCATTTATATTTTCAATTGGCAAAAGCTCCGCGCTTATCTCATCGCGGATGAAAATGACCCGAATTCCAGCAAGGACTTCGGCAAGAACATCATCCCCAACATGCTCTCGGCCGGCGAAAAGCTGTGGCCGTACCGCTTCAAGGGCTATTGGCGCGATGTCGGCACGATCACCAGCCTTTGGGATGCCAACATGGACATGCTCTCCACCACCCGCATCAATCTTTATGACCCCGCCTGGCCGATAAGCTCTCGCAGCCCCATCTGCCCGCCGCATCACACCGGCAAAAATGCCGAGATTTGCCACTCCATCGTCACCGAGGGCTGTGAAATCGACGGCAAGGTCGAAAACTCCGTCCTCTCCTCGTCCGTCACGGTCGAAGAGGGCGCAAGCGTGTCATACAGCGTGCTCATGCCCGGCGTCACGGTCGAAAAGGGCGCCGTGGTGGAATACGCCATCATCGGCGAGAACACCACCATCAAGGCCGGCGCGCACGTCGGCGCGCAGCCGGATCTCACTGACGCTTGGGGCGTGGCCACCTGCGGGCCGAACATCGTCATCAAGCCCGGCGCCGTCGTCGGCGCGAGTGCCATGATCTACACCGGTGAGGAGGTTGACGCATGAACGGATTTCACGGAATAATCTTTGCCTACTCGGCCTCGCCGGAGCTCGGCGCGCTCGTCAACGCGCGCACGGCGGCCTCCATGCCCTTCTGCGGCAGATACAGGCTCATTGACTTTGCCCTTTCGTCTCTCCGCAATGCCGACATTCTCGACGTCGGCGTCATCATGCAGCGCGATTATCAGTCGCTTTTGGATCACATCGGTTCGGGCAAGGCGTGGGACATGAGCCGCAAAAGCGGCGGACTGCGTATGCTGCCCCCGTTCGGCCTGCCCGACTATCACCGCGGCAACTACACCGGCACCATCGAGGCCATCAACGCCGTCGCCGCGTACATAAAGGACATCAAGCAAAGCCACATCGTCCTCATGCTCGGCAACCTCGCCGCGAACATTGACCTCAACGCCGCGATTAAAAAATACAACGAATCCGGCGCGGGCATGATGGCCATTTGTGCCGACCATGACCCCGAGGGCATTCACCACCGCTATGTCGTCAACGCCGACGGCTATGTCGAGCGCGTTCTCTTTGACCGCGAGGGCGCAGGGGAGGGGATTCCCTCTCTTGAAGGCTTCATCGTCAAAAAAGACATCCTCATCGAGCTTATGGACAAGTGCAAGGCCCGCAACCTTTACCGCTTCCATAAAGACGCCGTCGCGCTCTATCTCGAAGAGGGCGGCGTCATGAGCACCTACGTCCACCCCGGCTATGCCGTTGCGGTGCGCTCTGTGTCGGCGTATTATCAGTCGAGCATGGACATGCTCGACAAGGCAAACCGCGCCCAGCTTTTCCCCGCCGCGCGCCCCGTGCGCACGCGCAATATCGAGGGCGTCAGCACGTATTATGCCGAGGGCGCAGTGTCCGAAAACAGCCTCGTTGCCGACAATTGCATCATCGAGGGCAGCATCAAAAACTGCATCGTGTTCTCCGGCGCGCGCATTGCCAAGGGCGCTGTGCTTGAAAACTGCATCATCATGCGCGGCTGCGAAATCGGCGAGGGCGCTCAGCTCAAATACGTCATTGCCGACAAGTTTGCCCGTTTCGCGCCCGGCCTCAACCTCGTCGGCAGCGACCGTCTGCCCCTCGTCGTCCCCAAGGGCAGCGAAATCTAATTATGATATAAAAGCACCGCCACCGGCGGCTGTGACCGCCGGTGGCATTGCTTTTTTATAGCCGGAAGAAAATTACAAATCCCGGCTCGACGGGTCGGCGCGGCTCTGCGCCGCCCATGCCCGTCATCCCTATTTAGGAGGTTATTTATATGGTAGGAAAGATGATCTCGCGCGATGAAGTGCGCAGTGCGATTGAGGACAAGCTTTGCGCGCATTTCGGTGTGACCGGCCACGACGCCACTGACGAACAGATATTCCAGGCCACCGCCATCGTCATTCGCGAGATAATGAGCCGACTTTTGGCGGCGGAAGATCCTAAGCACGCCGAAAAAGAAGTGCACTACATGTCCATGGAGTTTCTCATGGGGCGCAGCCTCATGAAAAACGCCTTCAACCTCGGCATATCCGAGGCCGTGGAGGGTGCTTTGGCCGATATGGGGCGCAACGCCTCCGATATCTTTGAGGCCGAGCCCGACGCGGGCTTGGGCAACGGCGGCCTCGGCCGTCTCGCCGCATGCTATATGGACAGCATGTCCACCCTCGGCATGGAGGCCACCGGCTATTCCATTTGCTATGAGCTGGGCATATTCCGCCAGCATCTCACCGGCGGCAAGCAGACCGAAAGCGCCGACAACTGGCGCAGTGCGGCCGAAAGCTGGCTCGTGCCGCGCTATGAGGACGCCGTTGAGGTTCGCTTCGGCGGTCAGGTCTCGCCCAGATGGGACAATTTCGGCCACTACACCGCCGAGTATACCGGCTATACCGCCGTCATCGCCGTGCCGCGTGACATGCTCATCGCCGGTTACGGCGGCAACGAGATAAATACCCTCCGCCTCTGGGACGCGAAAAGCCCCAACTCGCTGGATATGTACCTTTTCTCCGAGGGCGAGTATGTCAAGAGCATGGAGCAGCGCACCATGGCCGAGGTCATCACCAAGGTGCTCTATCCCGCCGATGAACACACCGAGGGCAAGCTCCTGCGTCTCAAGCAGCAGTATTTCTTCGTCTCCGCCACCGCGCAGGACATCGTGCGCAAGCACATGAAAAAGTGGGGCGACATCAAGTCCTTCCCCGCGCACCACACCATTCAGATTAACGACACCCACCCCACCCTCATCATCCCCGAGCTCATGCGCATATTCATGGATGAGTTCGGCATGGGCTGGGACGAGGCTTGGGAGCTTGTCAAAAACTCCGTGGCTTACACCAACCACACCGTCATGAGCGAGGCGCTTGAACGCTGGCCGCAGGATCTCGTCCAGCAGCTTCTCCCGCGCCTGTGGGAGATCATGTGCGAAATCAACCGCCGCTGGTGTGATTTCCTCATCGCAAACTTCGGCCAGGGCGAGCGTGTGGGGCGAAACCTCATCATCCGCGACGGCCAGGTGCACATGGCGAACATGTGCCTTGCCGCGTGCTATCGCGTCAACGGCGTGTCCAAGCTCCACGGCGACATTTTGAAGCGCGACTTGTTCAAAGACGTCTGCTCCATCCGCCCCGAACGCTTTACATACGTCACCAACGGTATTGACCACCGCCGTTGGCTCAGCCAGATTAACCCCGGCCTCAACTCGCTCGTCTGCGAGCTTTTGGGCTCGGACAATTATCTCACCCACCCCGAGGAGCTTGAAAATCTTATGCGCTTTGCCACCGATTCCGCCGTGCAGGAGCGCGTCAACGCCATCAAGCGCGACAATAAGCTCCGCTTTGCCGAGTTTGCCCGCCGCAATGACGGCTTCAATCTCGACGTTGACTCCGTCATGGACGTTCAGATCAAGCGTCTGCACGAGTATAAGCGCCAGCTCCTCTGCGCCATGAGCATCACGAGCTTGCAGCAGCAGCTTCACGACAACCCCAACATGCCCTTCGTCCCGCGCACGTTCGTGTTCGGTGCCAAGGCCGCCGCGGGGTATAAGACCGCCAAGCGTATAATCGAGCTTATCCTCTCTCTGGCAAACGATGTCAACAATGACCCCGTCTGCAAGGGCAAGCTCAGCGTTTACTTTGTCGAGAATTACCGCGTCTCCGCCGCCGAGGCCATTGTCCCCGCCGCGCAGATTTCCGAGCAGATTTCCACCGCCGGCAAGGAAGCCTCCGGCACGGGCTGCATGAAGCTGATGATGAACGGCGCTGTCACCATCGGCACGCTCGACGGCGCGAATGTGGAAATGTTCGAGCGCTTGGGCGATGAGAACATGTTCCTCTTCGGCCTGAAAACCGAAGAAGTCGAGGCACTGCACCGCAACGGTTATGACCCTGCCGAGGTCGCCGCGCACGACGGTGAGATTCAGCGCATTTTCGAGCGCTTTTCTCAGGGCTTTGCCGACGGCAAAAGCTATTCCGACCTTGTCAGCATGCTCCTTTACGGCGGCGACCAGTACATGCTCGTGGCCGATTACCGCGCCTATGCCGACTGCCAAAAGAAGCTCTATGAACGCATTTCCGATGAGCATGAGCGCGCCCGCCTCTCCCTCGTCAACACCGCCAAGAGCGGCGTTTTCGCGGCGGACAGAGCCATTGAGGAATACGCGAAGAATATATGGAACGTATGAAAAACTCCCGTGTCGCCGTCATCGGCGGCGTGAATATGGACATCGGGGGCAGCCCCCTTGTCAAGCTCGTCATGCGCGACTCCAACCCCGGCATCATCACCGCCCGTCCGGGCGGCGTCGGGCGCAACATCGCGCACGACCTGCGCCTTTTGGGCGTTGAGGTCAGCCTCGTCGCCGCCGTCGGCGGCGATGTGTACGGCCAAGGCATACTCGACAGCTGTGCCGCCCTCGGCATTGACATGTCCCTCGCGCGCTTTCTCCCGGAAAAGCGCAGCTCAACTTATCTCTATGTCACCGACGAAACCGGTGACATGGAGATCGGCATTGCCGACATGGAGATCACCTCCTGCATCACGCCGGACTATGTCGCCGCGCATTTGGACAAGCTCAACGCCCTTGACGCCGTCGTGCTCGACGCGAATCTCGATGCCGAAACGCTGGAGTTTGCCGCGCGCAATATCACCGCGCCCATCATTGCCGACCCCGTCTCCACGGCCAAGGCCGTCCGCCTCCTGCCCGTTTTGGACAGGCTCTGGGCGATAAAGCCGAATATTTACGAGGCCGAAAAGCTCACCGGCGAGAAAGACCCCGAAAAGGCCGCCGCCGCGCTCATCGCATCGGGCGTCAAGCGCGTTTTCATCAGCCTCGGCGAGGAAGGCATGCTCGCCGCCGATGGAAATACCTGCCTGCGTATGCCGCGCGAGTTTGTCACCGTGGTCAACACCACCGGCGCGGGCGATGCGGCCACTGCCGCCATTGTCTGGGCGGGCTTGCAGGGGCGCGACGTCGTCGGCTGTGCCCGCGCCGCCGTCAAGGCCGGCGCGATAACCGCAAGCGTCGAGGACGCCAATAACCCGGAGCTGTCGGCGGACAAGCTTCAATAAGTGGATAGCCGGAAAGCACTTCGCTTTCCGACGGATATATATTCCTGGACGGTGGCGTTTAGGTTGAATTTCGCTCTTTTCCTCTAAAGACGGGAATTTATCTCAGCGAGCTTTTTCCGACGCCATGTCAGTCGAATCCAAATAATATTTATTCGGAGGGAATCAAAAATGGCAGAACAAAAACTGCACAAAACCGAGGACGGCTTCACCACAAAATGGGGCTTCATTCTTGCCTGTATCGGCTCTGCCGTCGGCATGGGCAATATTTGGCGTTTCCCCATCATGGTGTCCACCTACGGCGGCTTGACCTATCTCTTGCCGTATTTCGTCTGCGTCGCGCTCATCGGCTCGTCGGGCGTGATGGAGGAGTTCGCGCTCGGCCGCTGGGCGGGTTCCGGCCCTGTCGGCGCGTTCGGCAAATGCACCGAGCAGCGCTGGGGCAATGCCCGCATCGGCAAGCTCATCGGCGCGCTGCCCATCATCGGCGCAATGGGTCTCGCCATTGGGTACACCGTCGTCATGGGCTGGATTTTCAAGTATTGCTTCATGGGTCTGTCCGGCTCGCTGTACGCTCTTGGAACTGACATGAACGCCATCGGCGCTGCATTCGGCGCGACCGCGCCCGAAGCCGCCACGCTTTCCGAGGCGGTCTCCATGATGGCCGAAAACGGCATTTTCGGCATCGGCAATACCGCATGGCAGGTCATCGGCCTTGTCATCGGCCTTGCCATTCTCACTCTCGGCATCTCCGGCGGCATCGAAAAGGCCAACAAAATCATGATGCCCGCACTTTTTGTGCTCTTTATCATCCTCGGCGTTTATATCGCCACGCTCCCCGGTTCGACCGCGGGGTATAAGTATATTTTCACGCTCCAGCCCGACCGTCTCCTTGAACCCGAGGTTTGGATTTATGCCTTCGGTCAGGCGTTTTTCTCCCTGTCCGTCGCGGGCAACGGGTCGGTTATCTACGGCTCATATTTCTCCAAGGATGAGGACATCCCGTCCTCTGCGCGCAATGTCGCCGTGTTTGACACCTGTGCCGCCATGCTCGCCGCGCTCGTCATCCTCCCGGCCATGGCCGCCGGTGGGGTTGAGCCGTCCAAGGGCGGGCCGGGGCTCATGTTTGTGTATCTCGTCAACGTGCTCAACGGCATGGTCGGCGGGCGCATCGTGGGCGCGGTGTTCTTTGTGTGCGTCCTCTTCGCCGGGCTTACTTCGATAATCAATCTCTATGAAGCCCCCGTCGCGTGGCTCAGCGAGCAGTTCAAGCTCAAGCGTCTGCCGTCGATCGTCATCATCGGCCTTTTGGGCATGGCCGTCTCCGTCATGATTCAGCCGTGGACTTCTCAGTGGATGGACGTCATTTCGATTTACATCTGCCCCATGGGCGCGTTCCTCGCCGCCGTGATGTTCTTTTGGGTGCTCAAAAAAGACACCGCCATCGCCGCCGTCAGCGAGGGCATCAACAAGCCCCTCGGCAATTGGTTTTATCCCCTCGGCAAATACGTCTATTGCCTCATGACCCTCGTCGCTCTCGTCGCGGGGGCAATTCTCGGCGGCATCGGCTGAGAAAAGAGAATAATAAAAGGAACTGTTGCACCCCATGTCGCAACAGTTCCTTTTTGTAATGTGCATGTTTAGTAAAGTGCAGAGCAAATTGCACCCCGCCGCCAAACCCCGACCGCGCCGCAAGCGGCGCGGCAATCCCTACAGTCAGCCTACGGCTGACAGCTCCCCTTGACACTCAAGGGGAGCCAAGACGCGAGCTACAATCTATACTTCTATTGCACAAATGCGCTTGTTTTAACCCATAATTGCACTAAAAACAGAACTTTCAACTTAAACACATCAGAGGTGGGCGGCAACCCGCCGCCCGCCTCATCGCACCCGGAAAACAAGCATTTTTCAATAGAACACCAAGAGTTCGACCCCCAAACGGCTCCCCTTGCGCACCAAGGGGAGCTGTCGGCGGCAACGCCGCTGACTGAGGGGATCGCCGCGCCTCAAGGCGCGGTCTGCCTTTTCCGCCATACTTGTTCCACACCAAATCCCAACAAGAACACCCACGCAAAACCCAAAGAGGGATTGCCGCCAAATACGACAATCCCTCTTTATTATCCACTATTATTTCTCGCCCTTGTCGGCGCCCTCCATCGCGGCGGCTTTTTTTGACGCGCGTTTTTTCTCGCCGCGCTTGATGAACTTCACTGCGACGAACACCACCGCCGCGATTATAATCAGCGCCGGGAGTGCCGCGACGAAGATAATCAGCAGATCGCCGATGTATTCCACCGTGTCCTCGACGCCGCTTTTCAGCGCCGACCACAGCCGCTCGCCGTAGCCGGGGCGGCTCACGCTTTCGGGAGTGTATTTCTCCACTTCCTCAATGCTCAAATTCACTGTGCTGTAGCTGACCTCGCGATCCCAGTTGTTGAGCTTGGACTGCAATGCCTCGATTTGATACCGCAGCTCCGTCAGCTTTTCCTCAATCGAAATCACGTCCTCCACGCTCTCGGCCAGCTCCATCATCTCCAACAGCCGAGCCTCTTGCGTTTCGTAGGCGGTCAGCCGCGCCTGTGTGTCATAATATTGGCTCGTCACGTTTTCGGTGTAGGTGTGGGTGTACGGCACGTTGCCGAGATCGCCGAGTGTGCCCATCAGCGCGTCAAACTTTGCCGACGGAATACGCATCACGTAATATGCCGAGCGATAGCTCATGCGCCCGCGCGCGGTGTTGTAATAGTTCGCGCCGTTGATGCTGCTCGATTCAATCCACCCGTCGTATTTCGCCACAAGCTCCGCCACCTTGGCCGTCGCTGCGTCAAAATCCGTGGTCTCCACCGTGGCGTCGGCGGAATAGATTATTTTGCTCGGGTCAACGTCGGGCAAATCGCCCTCGCTCTCGGCCTTGGCAGCCTCCGGCATTGCGGCGCTGTTGCTCGTGGACAGTCCGTACCCGGCCTCCTCGGCCATCGCCATGTCATAGCTCGCCTCAACGGCAAATGCCTGCGGCTCGGCCGCCGCAGTATCGCTGTATTTCGCGGAGCTGCCGCATCCGCAAAGCGAAACCACCATCAGCCCCGCCAGCAAAAAACAAACAAATCTTTTCATCATGTCCTCCGTAATCTTATTTCGTCCCAGAGTGATAATAAGACGAAATAAAAACACAAATGTTCCCTATGAAAACAATAATCCGCCCGAAGGCGGATTATTATATTTTTACTTATGATACAGCTTTTTCACCTGATAGCGTGGCTCGCAGGTTATGTTTATGCCGAGTTTTTTGAATTGGTCTTGGTCGACGTGGGAGAGGATGACCGTCGAGTGTGCTTCACAGCCGCGGAGCTTGTCGAGCTGGTCGATGGCGTAGCCCGCGATGGGGTTCGTCACCGCGCAAATCGACAGCGCAATCAGCAGCTCGTCCATGTGCAGACGCGGGTTGTGGTTGCCCATGTGCTCAACCTTCAAATGCTGAATCGGCTCTATGATGCTCGGCGGGATGAGCAGCATTTTTTTGTCAATCCCGGCCAGCGCTTTCAGCGCGTTCAACAGGCAGGCCGACGAAGGACCGAGCAGGGAAGTGGTCTTGCCGGTTATTATCCGCCCGTCGGGGAGCTGAATGGACACGGCGGGCGCGCCGGTCTCCTCCGCGCGCTTGAGCGCCGCCGCCACCACGGGGCGATCCTCCGTGGAAATCCCGGCCTTGCTCATCACAAGCTCGATTATCCGCGTCTCGCTCGCTTCACTCAGCCCTTGATGTACGGCGCACGCGCTCGTATAATAGCGGCGGATTATCTCGTTTTTGGCCGCCTTGCAGCACACCTCATCGTCGGATATGCATGAGCCTATCATGTTCACGCCCATGTCCGTCGGGCTTTTGTACGGGCTTTCGCCGTACATGCGCTTGAACATTGCGTCGAGCACCGGGAATATCTCAACATCGCGGTTATAGTTCACCGTGGTCTGGCCGTAGGCTTCAAGGTGGAACGGGTCAATCATGTTCACGTCGTCAAGGTCGGCGGTTGCGGCCTCGTATGCGAGGTTGACCGGGTGATTCAGCGGCAAATTCCACACGGGGAAGGTCTCAAACTTGGCGTACCCCGCCTTGACGCCGCGCTTGTGCTCATGGTAAAGCTGGCTGAGGCAGGTGGCCATTTTGCCGCTGCCGGGGCCGGGCGCGGTCACCACGACGAGAGAGCGCGAGGTCTCTATATAATCATTCTTGCCGAAGCCGTCATCGGATACGATCAGCGGCACGTTCTGCGGGTAATCGGGGATAATATAGTGCCGGTAAACTTTCACGCCCAGACTCTCAAGTCTGCGCTGGAACTGCTCTGCCACGGCCTGACCGCGAAAATGCGTCAGCACCACGCTGCCGAAATAAAGCCCGATGCCGCGAAATGCGTCGATAAGGCGCAGTGTGTCATCATCATAGGTGATGCCGAGATCGCCCCGGTGTTTGCTGCGCTCGATGTCATCGGCGGATATGGCAATCACAATCTCCGCTTCATCCCGCATCTCCAACAGCATGCGCACCTTGCTGTCCGGGTGAAAGCCCGGCAGCACGCGCGAGGCGTGGTAATCGTCAAAAAGCTTGCCGCCGAATTCGAGATACAGCTTGCCGCCGAAGGCGGCGATTCTGTCGCGAATGTACTGCGACTGAAGCTTCACATATTTGTCGTTGTCAAAGCCCAATTTTCCCGTCATATCCGAAATCCCCCATAGTGAAATTTGAAAATCTACGGGATATTATTTTATCACAGCCCGCCTCCGAATACAAGCAAATCATTCTCAAAAAAAGCATAAAATCGACACCGCCGACCAAGCGAAAAAACCGTCATATTGCAAGAATGTACAAGGAAATTGAGCGTAAACGGCCAGCTATTTTCCGCGCCGAGGTGTATTATATAACAACAAATGCGCCGTTAGCTCAGCTGGATAGAGCGTCTGGCTACGGACCAGAAGGTCAGGGGTTCGAATCCCTTACGGCGTGCCAAGAGCCTTTGCCAATCGGCAAAGGCTCTTTTTCAACTGCGCTTCACGCCGTGCGCCCGCACGCCGCTTCACTATGCCCTCGGCATAACTCCACGCCGTACGCCGGCCCAGACCTCACTTCTTTTCCGTTTCGTCATGTTGGCACAAAATCACTCTCTTAATCTGTGCATCTTTCACGAAAACATTTCATTTTGCCAAATACGGTCTTGCTTTTTGGGCAAAAATGTGCTATTTTAGAGTTGAAGAAATGATAGCGTTACCATTTGGGTAGCGCTAAATTGCGAAACAAAAATGGTAGCGTTACCATTTCAAAAGGAGCACTGTGTATGGCTACACTGAAAGAGGTTGCCGCGCTGGCCGGCGTGTCGCCGATCACGGTTTCGCGCGTCGTGAACACCCCGGACACGGTCAAGGAGAAAACGCGCCTCAAGGTCGAGGCGGCGATGAAAGAACTGAAGTATTCTCCCAATATTGCGGCCAAAAGCCTTGCGACGAACCGCTGTGGCGTGATTGACGTGTTCATCCCCGAGTCCATCGAGCTTTCAAACCCGTTTGTTATGCATTTCATCGCGGGCATAAGCAGCGTTTTGAGTGAGCATTATTATTCTTTTCTCATACTCCGCAACAGAAAGCGCGAGCATTTGTGTGACGGATACATCGTGACCGGCCTTTTGAAAAACGAGATATCCGATTTCGCCGCCTATGCCGCCGAGCGCAACAGACCGGTTGTGCTCTTCGGCCATTCCGATATCCCCGAAATCGACTGCCTTGACGTTGACAATATCGCCGGGGCAAAGTGCGGCGTGGAGCACCTCATAAATGAGGGGCACAGAAAAATCGCCATGATAAATGTTCGCGAGGACAAGGATTACACCGTTGACCGCCTTGACGGCTATTGCCGTGCTCTGGAGGAACACGGGCTGGCGTATGACGAAAGCCTTGTGGTCTACACCTCCAACAGTGTTGACGGGGGCGAGCTTGCGGCTGACAGTATTGCCCGAATGGAGGGCGTCACGGCGGTGTTCTGCGCCACGGACACAATTGCCATCGGCGTGGCGTCGCGCCTGCGCTCGCTCGGATACGACATACCGGGGGATATCTCCCTTCTCGGCTTTGATGGATTCGGCCACCAGCTTCTCGCAAATCCGCAGTTAACCACGATTAAGCAGCCCATATATGAGCTTGGCATGATGCTTGCCAACACCCTTTTGGACAGGCTCAACGGCAGAAGCGAGCGTGTCGTTGGCATGATGTCGCCTGCGCTCATGCCGGGGCAATCCGACAAGTCAATGATATCCGAAACGGATTCATAACATACAACAATATGAGGAGGAAAAAACATGTTAAAGAAACTATTGGCACTTGCACTTGCGCTCTGCTGTGTCTTTGCGCTGTGTGCCTGCGGGCAGACGGCCGAGACCCCGGCGGCGGAAGCTCCGGCAGAACCTGCCGCGCCCGCCGAGGAGGCGACGCTCTCCGGCACACTGGAGGTATGGTCGTCCGGTGAAGAACTGGGCAGATTCGTTGAGGGCTTCAATGAGCTCTATCCCGACGTCACCGTGAACATCACGGTTGTCCCGAATGCTGACTTCATCGCCAAGCTCACGCCGACGCTCGCCGGCGGTCAGGGCGCGCCCGATATATTCACCGGCGAATCCGACTATGTCAAGTATCTCGTCGAATCCGGCTTTTGGGATGACCTCAAGGCCGAGCCTTACAGCGCCGATGTCTCCGATGTGTGGGATTATATCGTCACCGTTGGCAGTGACAGCACCGGCACTCTCCGCGCCCTCAGCTGGCAGGCCAGCCCCGGCTCTGTCATGTATCGCCGCGACATGGCGCGCGATGTCCTCGGAACTGACGATCCCGACGCCGTAGCCGCAATGCTGACGAGTGACGAGGCCGTTCTCGAAGTTGCCGCCAAGCTGAAAGAAAGCGGCATCAAGATGTTTGCCTCCTGGCAGGATATTTTTAATATGAAATTCTCCGACCGCGAGAAGCCGTGGGTAGTTGACGATAAGCTCGTCATTGATGACTCCATGCTCACCTTCATGGACACCGCAAAGGCGATAACCGACAACGGCTATGACCTCGGTGTTGACCCTTGGGCGCCCGAATGGACTGCGGCGGTTGAAAGCGATGACACCTTCTGCTATGTTCTCCCGTCCTGGGGCTATCAGTTTGTCGTCAAGCCCGGCGCCGTCACCACAAGCGGCGAGTGGGCGATGTGCCAAGGCGCCATCCCTTACGTCAAGGGTGGCACGTGGCTCGGCATCTATAAGGACAGTCCGAACAAGGATCTTGCATGGGCGTTCCTCTCTTACTGCTGCCTCAACAGCGACGCGCAGCAGTCCTATGCCAAGGAATACGGCGAGTATGTTTCCCTCAAATCCGCTGACGCGGCACTTGCCGCCGGTGAGGGCGAAGAGGTTCTCGGCGGTCAGAATCATTTCGCGTTCTACAATGAGCAGATGGAAAAGCTCCCCGCAGACCTCATGACTGCCTATGACGGCACTATCAGCAACGCGTTCCTCTCCGCGGCCAAGAACTATGCCACCGGCGCGATGAGCAAAGATGATGCTCTTGCCCAGTTCAAGGCCGACGTTGCAAACGCATACCCCGAATTGACCATCGAGTGATTTTTTACCCGGCCGGTGGGCGAATCACGCCCACCGGCTTTGCACTATGGAGGCGCAAAATGAGAAAACGACAAACCGGTCATGATTTGAAGCAGGGCAGCTATGGGTATATGTTTGTTGCGCCTTTCATGCTGGCCTTTTTGGTGTTCGGGCTCTACCCCGTGGTGTACACCGTGTTTTTGAGCTTTCAAAAATGGGATGGGCTGTCTGCCATCACCCCCATCGGGTGGAAAAACTTCACCCGCCTTTTGTCCGACGAGGTGTTTTACCTCTCCCTGTGGAACTCTCTGAGAATTTGGATAATCAACTTTATCCCGCAGATGCTCACCGCGCTCATACTCTCCGCCATATTCACTTTCAACAAAGTTAAGGGCATGGGCTTTTTCCGCGCGGCTTTTTATCTGCCCAATCTCCTCACGGCGGCCTCCATCGGCCTGCTGTTCAATCTCTTTTTCAACGGCGACAAGTCCGTCGTCAACCATCTGCTCATCGCGCTCAATGTGCCCGGCGCGCCTTTCAACTTTTTCAACAGCGAAGCATTCACCTCCGGCCTCGTGTCGTACATTCAGTGGTGGATGTGGTTCGGCTATACCACCGTCATCATCATGGCGGGCATCACCACCATCGACACCTCCGTATATGACGCTGCCCTCGTTGACGGCGCAAGCAAGGCGCAGACCTATTTGCACATCACGCTTCCCCTCATCAAACCCACGCTTATTTATCTGACAATCACGTCCCTGATCGGCGGCATGCAGCTTTTCGACGTTCCCGCCACGCTCTCAAACGGCAACGGCGACCCGCGCAAGGCGGTTTTGACCACGTCAATGTATCTATACAATCAGGGCTTTAAGAATCATAATTACGGCTATGCCGCCGCGATATCCACGGGGCTTTTTGTCATCATCGGCATACTCAGCGTTTTCTCCTTCAAGGCCATGAAAAAGAAAGGGGAGGACGCATGATGAAAAAGCTCAAACTCTCCGCTGTTGCGATATACGCATTTCTCGGCGTGCTGCTGCTCTTGTCGATTGTGCCGTTTTATCTCGTCACCGTCAACGGCACACACACCAGCTTCAATATCGTCACGCGCCTCAACCTCCTCCCCGGCGCAGCCCTTGCTGAAAACTACGCCACCATGCAATCCCACGTCAACATTTGGCGCGGATTTGCCAACAGCCTCGTCATTGCCGTGCCGTACACCATCCTCACCGGGTATTTCGGCACATTCACGGCATACGGGTTTGCCAAGTTCGAGTTTCGCGGCAAAAAGCTTCTTTACGCCGTGGTTTTGGCCTCAATGATGATTCCCACGCAGGTCACCATCATCGGCTTTTATCAGCTCAATTTGAAGCTCAAGCTCCTCAACTCCTATTGGCCGTTTGTTCTGCGCGGCTTTTGCAATGCCACAACGGTCTTTTTCCTGCGCGGCATAATCTCCCAAAGTATACCCGACTCCATGATTGAGGCCGCGCGCATCGAGGGCTGCTCGGAGCTCGGCATATTCAACCGCATTATTTTCCCATGCGTGAAGCCGGGTGTGATGACAATGTGCATTTTCAACTTTGTCGCCTGCTGGAACAGCTATATTGAGCCGCTTATTATAATGACAGACAACAAAATGTACACTCTCCCCGTCATGATTTCCATGATAAAGGGCTTGTATCTGAGCAATTACGGCGCGATGTATCTTGCCATTGCGATAAGCGTCATTCCCATCATCGTCGTGTTCTGTTTCCTATCCAAATACATCATCAACGGCCTCACAGTGGGCTCGGACAAATAAGGGGGCAATATTATGCGTCAAGTTACATGGCGTTGGTCAAATGAAGAGCGGCAGTGGGCGGAAAAACGCGCTTCGGCCGCGACAACTCACGACGCCGAACTTATGCTCAACGGCCTTGAATTTCAAAAAATGCACGGCTTCGGCGGCTGCTTCAATGAGCTGGGCTGGCGCGCCATCGGCCATATAGACGAGGCGGCGAAAAATGCGCTTTTTCATGAGCTTTTTTCACCCGACGCCGAGTGCGCCAATTTCAACGTTTGCCGTCTTCCCATCGGCGCGAGTGACTATGCCTTTGATTGGTACAGTCTCGACGAAACGCCCGGAGACTATGACCTGCGCGATTTTTCGATTGAGCGGGACAAAAAAGCGCTCATACCCTACATAAAAGAGGCGTTGCGCCACGGCGACGATATTCGCCTTTTCTGCTCGCCGTGGAGTCCGCCCACGTGGATGAAAAATCCGCCCGTTTATAACTGGGGCAAGCTCATTTGGACAGAGCAAAACCTCACGGCGTATGCAAAGTATCTCGTCCGCTTTATTCAAAGCTACGCCGACGAGGGAATTGCGCTTGAGCAGCTCCATGTTCAAAATGAACCGGTTGCCAATCAAAAGTTCCCCTCCTGCATGTGGACAGGGGAGGAGCTGAAAGAGTTCATCCGCGATTATCTCGGCCCTGAGCTTGAACGCGCCGGGGTCGCCACCGAGCTTTGGCTCGGCACTATAAACGCCCCCGGCTGCGATTATAACCGCCTCATTTTCGACAAATGGGCGACGGAGGATTATGACTTTTTCGCCAACACCGTCCTCTCCGACCCCGACGCGCTCAAATACATCTCCGGCGTCAGTTATCAGTGGGGCGGCAAAATCGCCATGCAGCGCACCTTTGAAAGCTGGTATCCGCGTATCCGCCTTATGCAGTCGGAAAATGAGTGCGGCTTCGGCGACAACACGTGGGAATATGCCCGTTATGTTTGGACTATGCTCAAGCATTATATCTCCAACGGCGCCGAAAGCTATCTTTATTGGAACTTCGTGCTTGAGCCTATGGGTGTCAATACCTGGGGCGATGCGCAAAACGCCATGGTCACGATTGAGTCTGATACCGGCCGCGTGATATATAATCCGGATTATTATGTGATGAAGCACTTTTCCGCCTGTGTCCGCCGCGGCGCGGTCAGGCTTGGCGCGAAGGGCAGCTTTGCCGGGGACAGCTTAATCTTTGAAAATCCGGACGGCTCTCTCGTTCTGGAGCTTTATAACCCCTTCCCGCGCACATTCACAGTCAAATTCACCCATGAAAACGAGGAATACTGTTTCGCGCTCGAACCGAAATCAGTCAACAGCATCATCTTGAAGTAAGGCAGGTGTTATTATGCTTGCAAAACAAATCACAACTACCTTCGACGGCGCGCATGCCCACACTCAAACATTTCCACTCCAAGTTTGCCCCGACACAAAGCAGCAAGAACTGCACCTCATCAATCTTTATCCTGCCGTGCGCTATCAGAAAATGCAGTTTTTCGGCGGCGCGATAACCGATGCCGTTGCCGCCACGCTTGAAAAATTGCCGGAAGAGGCTGCGCGCGAGGTCATAAACGCTTATTTCGGCGCGGGAGGCCTCGGCTATCGCTTCATCCGCACACACATTGACAGCTGCGACTTTGCCACTGAGCCTTATGCCGCAGTTGATGACCCCGCAGACCCTGAGTTCCGTTCGTTTTCGCTTGAGCGGGTGGAACGGCGCGTCATTCGTTGGATAAAATCCGCATACGACGCGGCGGGGGAGAGCTTGCCCGTCATGCTCTCGCCGTGGTCGCCTCCGGTGTTTATGAAAACGAATTCAAGCCGCGTCGGCGGTGGAAAACTGAAAAAGGAGTGCTATGCCGATTGGGCGCGATATATCTGCCGCTATGTCGCTGAGTTTCGCGCGCGCGGGATTAACGTGACTGCGATTTCCGTTCAAAATGAGCCGAACGCCGCACAGACTTGGGACAGCTGTCTTTTTACCCCCGATGAGGAGCGGGAGTTCTTGAAAGACCACCTTTATCCTGCGCTTTGCCGCGCCGGGCTGTCGGACGTGAACATATACGTGTGGGATCACAACAAAGAGCGCATGTTTGACCGCGCTTGCGCCCTCATCACCCCGGAGACGGACTCCATGATTTCCGGCGCGGCCTTCCACTGGTACAGTGGCGACCATTTTGATGCCGTCCGCCTTGTTCACGAGCATTTTCCGGACAAAAACTTGATGTTTTCCGAGGGCTGTATTGAGTACAGCCGCTTTGACGCCAACCAAATTAAAAACGCCCGGCGCTATGCCCATGACATGATCGGCAACCTCTCAGCCGGCATGAACCAGTTTGTCGACTGGAATATATGCCTAGACGAACGCGGCGGCCCGAACTATGTCGGCAATTACTGCGAAGCCCCCGTGATATGCGACACTGCGACCGGCGCACTGTCCTACAAGTTGTCTTTTCATTATATCGGCCATTTCAGCCGCTATATAATGCCGGGTGCGGAGCGCATCGCAACCACGGTGTATACGGACAAGCTCGAACCCGTCGCGTTCAAAAATCCCGACGGGTCGATAGCCGTGGTTGTCCTCAACAAAACCCAAAGCGAAAAAACCGCCGCACTCCGCCTCAATGGCACACTCATCAACACCACGCTTTCCCCTGAATCAATCTCAACATTGATAATCGAATAAACTAAGATGCGAAAAGGGATTGTTGCAAACGAGGCAACAATCCCTTGTGTGTGTATCGGTTATTTCCCGCTTCACGGCCTTGCCGTGCCGCAGTATTCGCAGTATTTGCCGCTGTTTTGGGCGTTGCAGGCGGGGCAAATCCAGTCTGCGTTCACCGAATGCGCGGGCCGGGCATACTGCGCGTCGGGGGAGTACGCGTTTTGCCGGGCGTATCCGGTCGGCGCGGCCGCCGCGCCGACACCGGCGCCGACGGCAAGCCCCTGAATCCGGCGAATCTCCTCGCAGACCTCCTGCGCCATGGTGTAATACTTCCGGTACTCCGGATAGCTCATCGGGTCGAGGGTCGGGGTTCCGAAGCCGCTCATGAGCCGCCCGAAGCCGGTGTTCAGCCCCGCGCCCATGTTTTCGTAGGGCTTTATCCAAATGCACCCGTCATGAAATTATGTATTGTCAATAATAATGCATTCTTGATAATATGCGTTCTGCGCAAGCTCGACCTCGTCGGCGAAGTCCGGGTTCTCCATGCCGCCGACGTCGGCAATGCTGTTTGTGACAAAGTGCGTGTACAGCATCAGTCCGCCGAAAACAAGCCCCACGCACAGCAAAATGACAAGCAAAATTCTGATAATTCGCATCATTCCTCCAAAATCCGACCGCCTACATGCTCACTCGTTGTGATTATTATACTATATCGCCCTTGCGTTAGCAATACAAAAGTTGATTCCGCGTTGTCGGATATTCGCCTTATATCGAGTGATATATTTGATTTCATACTTGACATTTGAATTGGTTGTAGTATCATCTAATTCACGATAGTTGATACTACAACTATTTTTGCTTGCTTAACCTTTTAATAATCCAAACACGGAGGGCGAGATGGACGTTACCAAGAGAAGAATCACTAAGATTGCGCGCGAGGTGAGCAAGTTCACCGTGCGCACTTTGCGCGCCGAGGGCGTGGGTGCGGGCGAGTTTGACGTGATTCATGCCATACGCAAAAACCCCGGCATCACTCAGGCCGGGGTGTGCCGCATAACCGGCCTTGACAAGGCCGCCGTCGCGCGCCAAACGGCCGGCTTGGAGGCCAAGGGCTATCTCCGCCGCGAGCAAAACCCCGATGACGCGCGCAGTCGGCGGCTTTACGCCACCGAAAAGGCCGAAACGCTGAAAAGCTCAAAGGCGCAGATAGAATCCGCGTTTTACGAATGGCTCCTAGAGCCGCTTGATGCCGCTGACCGCGCGGAGCTTGCCCGCCTCATCGACATTGTTTATCAGCGCTGCAAAACCGAGAGCAAGGCGGGCTTCCCGCATGTGAGCGCGCTGACAACAGGAGGGGATATCGATGGAGAAAAAGAATAGACGCATGACGTCGGCCATGCTGTTCATCGTGCTTTTCGGCGTGGTCAGCATGTTTTCCGACATGACGCACGAGGGCGCGGCGAGCATACGCGGCGCGTATCTGTCGCTCCTCGGCGCTTCGGCGGCGACAATCGGCTTCGTCTCCGGCTTGGGCGAGCTTGTCGGCTACTCCATGCGCTATATCTTCGGCAAGTTCACCGACAAAACGAAAAAGTATTGGCCGATGACCATAATCGGCTATGTGCTGGACATCGTCGCAGTCCCCGCGCTTGCGCTCGTGGGCGAAAACGGCTGGGTCGCAGCGTGCGCCCTGCTCATCGTTCAGCGCATGGGCAAGGCAATAAAAAAGCCCGCGAAGGACACAATCATGTCCTTTGCGGCCTCGCAGGAGGGCATCGGCAAAAGCTTCGGCATTCAAGAGGTGCTTGACCAGTTCGGCGCGTTTCTCGGCCCTGTGCTGCTGTATCTCGTGATGCTGTTCAAAACCGACGGCACGACGCTTGAAATTTACGCCTTTTGTTTTGCCGTGCTCGCGATTCCGGGCGCGGTGACGCTGCTGCTGCTCGTGCTGACGCGCCGCAAATTCCCCAATCCCGAACATTTTGAACCCGAACCGAAGGAGTACCTCCCGTTCAAGATGAAAAAGGAGTTCGTGCTCTACATCGCGGGCATAAGCCTTTTCGCGTTCGGCTTCGTCGATTATTCCATTATAATAATGCACGTTTCGCGCACTCAGTCCGCGCTTGCGGCGGGGCTGAGCGAGACGGGCGCGCTCGTCTCCACGGGTTCGCTCCCGCTTTTGTACGCGGGCGCGATGCTGGTTGATGCCGTCGCGGCGCTTGTTTTCGGGTTTGTTTATGACAAAAAGGGCGTGGCTGCGCTTGTTGTGTCCACGCTCGTCTCCGCGCCCTTTGCCGTGCTGGTGTTTTTGGGCGATTCCGCCGTGTCGCTGCTTTGCGGCATCGCGCTGTGGGGCGTCGGCATGGGCGCGCAGGAATCCATCCTCAAGGCCGCCGTCACAAGCATGGTGCCCAAAACCGCCCGCGCCACGGGGTACGGGATTTTCGAGTGCTCATTCGGCGTGTTTTGGTTTCTTGGCAGCTGGTTGATGGGGCTTCTCTATGACGCGAACATTACCGTCATGGTTGCCGTGTCCGTCGCCGCGCAGCTCGCGGCGATCCCGTGCTATTTGCTCTCCGCGCGGCTTTCAAAGAAAAGCGTCACCCCTCCGGGATAAGCCACGGTCAGCTTGCCGCCGTCGAGGGTGTAATCAAGACGCATTGAGCGCAAAATGATGCACCCGCCGTCAACGCGCACGCTCTCCGGCGCGTCGGAGAATATCCGCGCGCGCCCCTCGCCGCTTTGCTTGAGGTTGATGTACCACTCGGCGCACTCCGTGCCGTCGATGACACCGCCGGCGTATTCCCGCCCGTTGTCGTCAAGCGCGATCAGGTCAAATTGCCCGATGGGCGCGGCGTCGTCGCCGCCCGCAAGCTCGCGCGTCAACTTGAGCGTCGCCCCGGTGGAAAAGGCGTTTTCGAGCGTCAGCATGTCGCCCTCAAAGGCGCCGCGAAGCCGCGCCGCGCCGCATACCAGCGTCATCGCGCCGTTGTCGCATTTCCAAAGTCCGCCGCGCGCATCGTCTGCGGTATAGACGCGGCATGTGCCGTCCGCGTTCAGCTCCAGCGTCAGCTCTGCCAAGCCCGTGGGGTCTGCGGCAATGCCGTCGCTTGCCGCCGCGCGCAGAACGTACACTCCGGCGCACTCCGCCGTTTCCGCCGTCGGACGCATGGAAATAAAGCCGAAAGCGCCGAGGAATATTGCCAGCGCCACAAGCCCCGTCAGCGCGGAGAGCGCAATCCGCCCTATTGGAATGGCGCGCTTTTCCGCCGTGCCGCCCGATTTTTCGCAGTTTTCCGCCATGGAGAACCCTCCCAAAGCCGTGTTGTTATCCTCATCATATCACAAAACCCCGCGCGTGCAAAGAAAAACGCGCATATCAATAAAAAACTGATAAACAGTTAAGAATCTACTAAGAAAAACTTTGCCATTTTGTGAACAATGTGCTATACTTGCTATATATGCGAGAATAGGAGAGGATCAGATGGCGTCGTCGACCAAGGCCGCCTTCGCGTCGGCACTCAAGCAAACAATGGCAGCAAAGCCCATGAACAAAATCACGGTCAAGGATTTGGTGGAGCTTTGCGGCGTCAACCGTCAGACCTTTTATTATCATTTCAATGATGTTTACGATCTTTTGGAGTGGGTGTTTGAAGAAGACGCCAACCGCGTTTTGCCCAAGCAGATTGTTTACGATCACTGGCGTGAAGACGTTTTGGCCTTTTTCGAGTATCTTTACGAGAATCACACCTTCGCATTGAACGTTTATAACTCCAGCAGCCGTCTTTATATGTTGCGCTTTTTGCATGAGCGTTTGGCGGGGTGCATCCGTGGCTTCACGGAGATAGTCTGCGAGGGGTATAATATCGACCGTCAGGATTTTGAATTCATCATCGACTTTTACGCAAACGGCATAGTCGGCCTCATCTCTCGCTGGCTCGACGCCGGCATGCCCCCACCCACCCCCTCCAACAAAGACCGCTTTCTGATAATGTTAGAAAACAGCGTAGAAAACATGCTCTCCCGTTTCAAGAGTAAATAATCATTACATACTTTTCACCCGCGCGGCAAAGTTTTTTCTTGCCGCGCGAATTTATTCTCTTTTTGTTCTTGAAAGAACGGGACAAATGGGATATAATATCTTGATAAAATTTGCGGATTCGCTGCTTATTGCTTCGTGCGGAAAGGGGAGTGCGGTGATGGCGGAAGTGAAAACGAACGTGATGCGGCTGCTTGAACAAAAGAAAATCAAGTTCACGCCCCACGAGTACCCGCACGGCGACGATGCCGTTGACGGCGTCACGGTCGCGCGTCTTACAGGCGTTGAGGTTGAGCGGGTTTACAAAACCCTCGTCACGCGCGGTGCGAGCAAGACGGTTTATGTGTTCGTCATCCCCGTCGCGGCGGAGCTGGAGCTGAAAAAGGCGGCAAAGTCGGTGGGGGAGAAGTCCCTCGCCATGCTGCATGTCAGCGAGCTGACCGCCGTCACGGGCTATGTTCGCGGCGGCTGCTCGCCCATCGGCATGAAAAAGCAATTCAAAACCACCTATCACGAGGACATTCTATCCCTCGACACGGTTTACGTCAGCGCCGGGAAAATCGGCAGCCAAATTGAGCTTGCCCCGCAAGACCTCATCTCGCTCACGCGCGGACAGACCGCGGATATCATAATAAAGGACTAACGCATGCAAGAGAGCATTTTCATCAAAGGCGCAAGAGAGAATAACCTCAAGAACATCGACCTCGAAATCCCGCGCGACAAGCTTGTCGTCGTCACCGGCCTTTCCGGCAGCGGCAAATCCTCCCTCGCGTTTGACACCATTTACGCCGAGGGTCAGCGCCGCTACGTCGAAAGCCTCAGCTCTTATGCGCGCATGTTCCTCGGCCAGATGGACAAGCCCGACGTTGATTATATCGACGGCCTTTCCCCCGCCATATCCATCGACCAAAAAACCACCTCGAAAAACCCGCGCTCCACAGTCGGCACGGTCACGGAGATTTATGATTATCTCCGTCTCCTCTGGGCGCGCGTCGGCATTCCTCATTGCCCCAAGTGCGGCAAGGTAATCCGGCGCCAAAGCATTGACCAAATCGTCGATCAAATCATGGCTCTGCCGGAGGGGACGCGCATTCAGCTGCTCGCGCCGGTCGTGCGCGCGCGCAAGGGCGAGCACGTCAAGGTGTTTGAAGACGCGAAAAAGTCCGGCTATGTCCGCGTTCGCGCCGACGGCATTGTCTATGACCTCTCCGAGGAAATCAAGCTTGAAAAGAACAAAAAGCACAACATTGACATAATTGTCGACCGCCTTGTCATAAAGCCGGAGCTTACCCGCCGCCTCACTGACTCGGCGGAAACCGCGCTTTCCCTTGCCGAGGGGCTGATGACGGTTGACATCGTCGGCGAGGAGCGGGAGCTGACCTTCTCGCAAAATTACGCCTGCCCCGACTGCGGCATCTCGATGGAAGAGCTGACCCCGCGCCTATTCTCGTTCAACAACCCCCACGGTGCATGCCCCACCTGCACCGGCCTCGGCGTGCGGCTGCTTGTCGACCCCGCGCTCATCATGCCCAATGAAAACCTGAGCATCATGGAGGGCGGCATCAGCGCCAGCGGCTGGGGCAACGTCAAGGGCGACTCGATATCCCGCATGTACTTCGAGGCGCTTTCCAAGCGCTATCATTTCAAGCTCACCGAGCCGATAAAGGATATTCCGCCCGAAGCCAGACATGCCATACTCTACGGCACGGACGGCGAAGTGCTCGTGCTGCACTATGAAAAGGCCGAGGGGTACGGCGTGATAAAACGCGCCTTTGAGGGCATCGTCCCGAATCTCCAGCGCCGCTACGGCGAGACGCAAAGCCCCGCCATGCGCGCGGACATTGAAGAGTGCATGTCCGAAACGCCCTGCCCGGACTGCGGCGGGCGTCGCCTTCGTGCCTCTGCCCTCGCCGTCACCGTCGGCGGGCTGAACATCGCGCAGATGACCGAGCTTTCGGTCACGCGCGCGCTCGAATTCATGCAAACGCTCACTCTCAGCGAGAAAGAGAGCATGATCGCCGAGCGGATTATAAAAGAAATATGCTCTCGCCTTGGCTTTTTGCGCGATGTGGGGCTTGGCTACCTGACGCTGTCCCGCTCGGCGGCGACGCTGTCCGGCGGCGAGAGCCAGCGCATCCGCCTCGCCACGCAGATCGGGTCGAGCCTGATGGGTGTGCTGTATATTCTCGATGAGCCGAGCATCGGCCTCCACC
>CAZXVA010000005.1:0-56307 GCA_964644305.1 uncultured Oscillospiraceae bacterium | reverse complement strand
CACGTATCCAGCTTGGAAGGCTGGTGTTCTACCATTGAACTACACCCGCATGGGGTCCTCTTCCTCATTCAGCCATGAGATAATACCATACTTTTGACCCGCCTGTCAACTGCTTTTCGCGAAAAAGTTTGCGGCGGGGGCTTTATTTTGCCCCCGCCGAGGTCAAATCGGCATTTATGAGGGGAACACGTGCGGTCACTGCCGCTTGTTCTGCGTGAAAAAGCGCTTGATTTTATAAAGCCGGTACTCGACTTGATTTTTGAACGGCTCCCATCCGCCGGCGTTCATGACGAGCATGTAAAGCCCCAAGGCCACAAGGCACAAAAGCGCCGCGAGCATGATGACAACCAGCACGCCGTTGCCCGAACGCGCGGAATTGTTGCGCCCGGCCTCCGGAGTGGGGCTCGGCGAGACGACGGGGGTGACGGAGATGGACGGCGCGACCGTGACCGGGGGTGTGACGGTGGGCGCGGGCGAGGCCGCGGCGGAATTGACCGTGACGGTGAAGGTCGTGACATAATCGCCGTAGCGCACGCGCACGGCCTGTGACCCGGAGGAGGTGAACTTGCTCGGCTCGCAGGTGAAGCCGGATTGAATGAGCTGAGTGCCGGAGGAATCGGTCAGCTTGAGGACAAGGCCGGAGGTATCAAGCGCGTCGCCGACGTTGTAAACCAGCTTGCCGGGGGAGGAGGCGATTTCAAGGGTGCTGACGGTCTGCACGGCGTCAACCGTGACGGAGAAGCGGCAGGTTTTTTCTTTATAGGTTATGGTGACGTCCTGCGCGCCGGAGGCGGTGAACACCTTGGGCGAGTAGGTATAGCCGGAGTCGATGTCTTTATACGAATTGTCGGAATAGTACGCGCGGAAAACAAGGCCGGAGGGGTCAAAGCTGTCGCCCTGCTTGTAGGTGGTTTTGTTGGGGAGAATGACCATGCCGATGCCCTGCAGGCTTTCCTCCTCGCTGACGACCGTGACGGGGATGGAGCAGGATTTGCCGGAATAAGTGAGGGTGACGGTGGCCTGACCGGGGACGGTGAACGACGCGGGGGAATAGGAAAAGCCCTCGGTGATGACCTGCTGGGTGCCGTTATCATACGCCACGAGGATGGACGCGCCCGCCGCGTCGAAGCTCTCGCCGAGGCGATAGCTCATCTTGGTGGGGAGGGTGCTGATCATGACGCTTTGGACAACGGCCTCGGTGACGGTGACGGAGATGACCGGCGAGGACGCGCTGACGGCCTGCCCCGCGCCGGAATTGGTGACGGTGCAGTAATAAAAGCCGATGCCGGTGCGGGAGGTGTCGGCAATATACTCGGGGCCGGTCGCGCCGGGGATGGCCGTGCCGCCGGAGTTTGAGCCGGAGGCGGAGAGATACCATTGATAAGTCAGTGCCCCGCCGTCGGCGGCGGTGGCGGCAACGGTGAGGCGCGCGGTCGCGCCGACATAGCAGCTGACATTGTCAGAGGCGTTGATGAACGGGAGGGCGGGCAGAACGTCAAGCGAGCAGGTGATGACGTCGGTCACGCCGTTTCCGTCGGCCGCGGCGACGGAGAAATTATACTTCCCCGGCGCGGCAACCGCGCCGACAAGGCGCATGCGGTTGCCCGCGTCCACCGTGACATCACAGCCCGTGGGGACGTTTTGCGTCTGCACAATGCTGCCGCCGGGGGCGAGCGGGGCAATGTCGCGGTCAATCTGCGCGCCGGCCTGAACGCTGGCAAGCGACATTATGCTGTCGCCAAAGGCGCAGGGCGCGGCGGCCAGCAGCATAAGCACGACAAGCGCCAGTGATATGATACGCTTTTTCATGGCAAAGTTAATTCCTTTCGTTTCAGGTGCGGCGGCAACGCGCCGCGCCACGAGCTTATATAATGGCACAAAGGCCGTCGGTTTGTCAACCGAAATAATCCTTATTCGTGAAAAAGAACAAAAATTTTGAGCGCGGAGTTGAGATAAACCAAATGCTGTGCTACAATATAGAAAAACAAAAAACTCAACGGGAAAGAGGGGACAAGATGGCAGGGCGCGAATGGTACAAGGAGATGGTGGTGTATCAGATATGGCCGCGCAGCTTTTGCGACGGCAACGGCGACGGGATCGGCGACCTGTGGGGCGTGCTGACGAAGCTGGATTATATCAAGAGCCTCGGCGTGAACGCCATTTGGTTCTCCCCGCTCTACCCCTCGCCCAACGCCGATTACGGCTATGACATCTCCGATTACATGGACATTCACCCGGATTTCGGGGATTTGGACGTGTTCAAAACGGTGCTGAAAGAGGCGCATCGGCGCGGAATGCGCGTGTTTATGGATCTGGTGGTGAACCACACCTCGGACGAGCACCGCTGGTTTGTCGAAAGCCGCAAGAGCCGCGACAACCCCTATCATGATTATTACTACTGGCGCCCCGCGCGCTACAAAAACGGCAAGCGCCTGCCGCCGAACAACTGGACGAGCCAGTTTGAGGGCGGGGCATGGGAGTATGATGAGAGCTTAGACGAATATTATTTGCATTTGTTCGCCAAAAAACAGCCGGATTTGAACATGGACAACCCAAAGGTTCGCGAGGAGGTCAAAAAAATCCTGCGGTTTTGGCTGGACATGGGCGTGGACGGATTCAGGGAGGACGTGATAACCTATATCTCCAAGACGCCCGGCCTGCCCAGCTCATACCCCGTGCTGCCCGCGGCAAACGGCATGCAGCATTATTCAAACCGCCCGAATGTGCACAAATACCTCGCGGAGTTCAAGCGCGACGTGCTGGACGGGTACGACTGCTTCATCGTGGGCGAAAGCCCGCTGACCAACGCGGACATTGCCCTCAAATACGTCACCGAGGGCAAGGACAAGGTGATGGACGAGATGATCGCCTTTTCGCACATGGAGGCCGACTGCGTGATGACGGACTATGTGGCGCGGCCGTTTGACCTGAAAAAGATGAAAAAGGCGTTCACCGAGTGGCAGGTGAAGCTTGAGGGCAAGGGCTGGAACGCGCTGTACATCGAAAACCACGACCACCCGCGCATAATAAGCCGCTACGGCAGCGAGGAATACTGGAAGGAAAGCGGCAAGATGCTCGCGGCGATGTACATGCTTCAGCGCGGCACACCGTTTATATATCAGGGGCAGGAAATCGGCATGCTGAACATCACGCTGCCGAGGCTCGAAATGTACAAGGACGTGATGACGAAAAACGCCGCGCGCATCGCCTCAAAGCTGATGACGAAAAACGCGCTTTTGAAGCTCATCAACTCCCGCACACGCGAGAATGCGCGCACGCCCATGCAGTGGAGCGACAGGGCAAACGCCGGGTTTTCCACCGCGACGCCGTGGTTTTACGTCAATGGGAACTACCACACGATAAACGTGGCCGACGAGGAGCGCGACCCCGACTCCATCCTCAACTTCTATCGCGCGCTGGTGCGCTTCAAAAAAGAGTGCCCCGCCGCAATATACGGCACTTACCGTGAGCTTATGCCGGAGAGCAGGAAGCTATACGTCTATGTGCGCGAGCATGAGAGGCGGCGGGTGCTGGTGGTGTGTTCGTTCACTAATGAGCTGGTGCGCTTTGAGCCGGGGGACGAATTCGACCTGGACGCGGGCGAGCTGGTGCTGGCAAACTATGAGCACAACTTCGTCATCGCAAACGGCTTCACCACGCGGCCTTATGAGCTGAGAGTATACTTATTTTAATAAACAGTAGGGAAAAAGCATGAAAACAACGACCGAAAAGGCTTATGCCAAGCTGAATATATCGCTGGACGTGACGGAAAAGCGCGCCGACGGCTTTCACGAGATGGTGATGGTGAACCAGAGCGTGTCGCTGGCGGACGACGTGACCGTGACGCTGACGGATGACGGCGCCGTGCGCGCCCGCACGAGCTTCAGCTTCATCCCCGGCGATGAGCGCAATCTCGCCGTCAAGGCGGCGATGCGCTATCTCAAAGAGATAGGCGACGCGGCGACAGGCGCGCGTATCGAAATCGAAAAGCGCATCCCCGTCGGCGCGGGTATGGGCGGCGGCTCTGCCGACGCGGCGGCGGTTTTGCGCGCGATGAACGCGCTGTTCGACCACCGCCTGAGCGGAGCGCGGCTGTTGGAGATATCCGGGGACGTGGGGTCGGACGTGCCGTTTTGCGTGATGGGCGGGACGGCCTTGGCCGAGGGGCGCGGCGAGCGCCTGACGCCGCTGCCGCCGCTGCCGGAGTGCGCGCTGGTGATTTTGAAGCCGGAGTTTGCCATATCCACGCCGGAGCTGTTCAAAAAGCTGGACATGCTGCGCACCCACCATCACCCCGACACCGCCGGGATAATTGCGGCGCTCAATGCGGGCGAGCTTTTGCCCGTGTGCCGGAGGATGTTCAACGTCTTCGAGGGCGTGGATGACCGGCGCATGCGCGACGAGACAGAGCTGAAAAACGCGCTTTTGGACGAGGGCGCGCTCGGCGCGGTGATGACCGGGACGGGCTCTGCCGTGTTCGGCATTTTCGCGCGCGAGCAAGACGCCGCGCGCGCCGCGGAAAAACTCACAAAAAAGACCCCGTTCTGCTGCACCGCCGTGCCCGTGGGCGCGGAAACGCTGTGACAAGCCGGGTATAAAACCAATTATAACCGTCAATGCTTTAGTAGGCTTGAATGAAAGGACTACATAGCATGGGCGGTTATTCTTATTCACTGAAAAACGAGAGCGAGCGGCGCATTCGGCTTTGCGAGGGGGCGCTGCTGATGGCGATGTGCGCGGCGCTGCTGGTGGGCACGTGGGCGCAGGCGCGCTCGCGCGCACTGAGCGCGGGCTTGGTGCGGCTGCACGTGGTGGCCGCGTCGGATGATGAATACGAGCAGGAGCTGAAGCTGCGCGTGCGCGACGCGGTCATCGAATACCTCACGCCGGTGCTCGACGGCGCGCGCGACAGCGACACCGCGCGCCGCCGCATTTCCGAAAACCTCAACGGCATTGCCCACGCCGCCGCCGCGATATCCGAGGGGCGGGAGATAAGGGTGACGCTGGGGCGCGAGGATTATCCCACGCGGCGATATGCGGCGTTTGCGCTCCCGGCGGGGCAGTATGAATCGCTGAGCGTGGAAATAGGCGCGGGAGAGGGGCACAACTGGTGGTGCGTGGTGTTTCCGCCGCTGTGCGCCCCCGGCGCACCGGCGGACGAGCTGCGCGCGGCGATGAAAAGCGACGACTATGCGCTCATCACCCAAGCCGACAAGGGCGGCGAGTATGAGCTGCGCTTTCGCACGCTGGAACTGTGGGGCGAGCTGACGGGGCTTTTGCGCGGGGATTGACGCGCGGGCGCGGCAGAGTATATAATAATAGTACACGAAAGGCGAAAAAGAAAAAGGAGTGTACATACATGAGACTTTGCAGCATGAAAATCGCGGGCGAGGCGCATTTGGGCGTCGTGACCGGGCGCGGCGCAGTGGACGCAACGGCGGCGGGGTATCCGCACGGCATTGACGAGGTCATCGCCGGGGCGGACAGAGCGGCGCTTCGGCAAATCGAGCGGGACGCAAGCCTGCCGACGGTGGACGCGCCGGAGTATCTCAACGTGGTGACAAGGCCGGGCAAGCTCGTTTGCGTGGGGCTTAACTACCGCGCGCACGCGGAAAATGTGGATTTGAAAACGGCGGATGTGCCGATACTGTTCTCCAAATTTGCAGACTCTCTCGCCCCGTCCGGGGCGGAAATCACCCTGCCGGAGTGGGAGGAGAGCTATGACTACGAAGCGGAGCTGGTGATAGTCATCGGCCGCCACGCGTGGAACGTCACGCGCGACGAGGCGGCGGAGTATATCTTCGGCTATACCTGCGGCAACGATTTGAGCTGCCGCGCGCCGCAGCAGCGGACGAGCCAGTGGCTCATCGGCAAGGCAATGCCGGGCTTCGGCCCGTGCGGGCCGTGCATCACCACCGCCGACAGCGTCGACCCCGAACGCGGCATGAGAATACGCAGCTACGTCAACGGCGAGCTGCGGCAGGACGGCAACACCACCGACATGATTCACACCTGCGCCGAGATAGTCAGCTACGCCTCGCGCCACATCGCGCTTGAGCCGGGCGACCTCATCTTCACCGGCACGCCCAGCGGCGTGGCGCTGGAAAAGCACGGCGCAGACCAACGCTGGCTCAAGCCCGGCGACACGGTGGAGATAGAAATAGACGGCATAGGCCGCATGGCGAACAAAATGGTGTGATTTGAATAAACAGCACAAGCCCGCAGACCGAATGGCCTGCGGGCTCGCTTTTATGGAGTAAAGGAATATCTAATGAACAATTTGAGATGATTTAAGGTGCTTTAATGCGATTTCAGGACAAAATCGCGCGGTCGTCGGCAAATTCGTTGCCGCTGGCCTTGGAGAACATTTCGAGCAGCTCCGGCACGGTGAGGTTTTTCTTGGCCTCGCCGGATATGTCGAGTATCACGCGCCCGTCGTGCAGCATGATGAGGCGGTTGCCGTACTGGATGGCGTCGCGCATGTTGTGGGTTATCATGAGGGTGGTGAGCTTGGTCTCGTTGACTATCTTTTCCGTCAGCTCCATGACGCGCGTGGCGGTTTTGGGGTCGAGCGCGGCGGTGTGCTCGTCGAGCAGCAAAAGCTTCGGGCTTTGCAGGGTGGCCATCAACAGCGTCAGCGCCTGACGCTGGCCGCCGGAGAGCGTGCCCACCTTGGCGGAAAGGCGCGATTCCAGCCCCAGCCCCAGCTCTTCCAGCAGCAGCCGGTAGCTCTCGCGCTCGTCGCGGGTTATCATGGGGCGGAGGGTTCTGCGCTTGCCGCGGCGCGCGGCAAGGGCGAGATTTTCTTCAATCTGCATGTTGGCGGCGGTGCCCATCATGGGGTCTTGGTAGACGCGGCCGAGGTACTTGGCGCGCTTGTGCTCCGGCAGGGCGGTGACGTCAAGCCCGTCGAGGATTATTTGGCCGGAGTCGGGCTGCCATGTGCCGCAGATGGCGTTTTGCATGGTGCTTTTGCCCGCGCCGTTGCCGCCGATGACGGTGACGAAATCGCCGTCATTGAGCGTGAGAGAAAGGTCGTTGAGGGCGCGCTTTTCGTCAACCGTGCCCCGGTTGAAAATCTTGGTGACATGGCGCAGCTCAAGCATGGCGATTGCCCCCTTTCACGTGCTGCTTTTTCAGATACGGTATGCCGAGGAACGCCGCCACGACAATGGCGGAGAACATTTTGAGAAGATCCGTGTCAAAGCCGACGAAGATGATGGCTTGGTACACGAGGTAGTATACCACGGCGCCCAGCACCACGCCCGTGAGCTTGACGGCGAAGTTTTGCGAAATGCGGCTCATCAGCGCCTCGCCGATGACCACCGCCGCCAGCCCTATGACCACTGCGCCGCGCCCCATGTTGATGTCGGTGTAGCCCTGATACTGGCACAAAAGCGCGCCGGAGAGGGCGACGATGCCATTGGAAAGGGCGAGGCCGATGAGCTTGGCGACGTTGGTGTTGATGCCCTGTGCGCGGCTCATGACGCTGTTACAGCCCGTGGCGCGTATGCCGCAGCCAAGCTCGGTGCCGAAGAAAAGATACAGCACCGCGATGAGCACCGCCGCGACGACGGCGAGCACGATGAGGGCGGAGGGAATGTCCATCTGGGAGAGGATGACGGGGTTGGAGCGGGCGGAGATGGCCTGATTGGCCTTGCCCAGTATCTTGAGATTGACAGACCACAGCATCATCTGCGTGAGTATGCCGGAGAGGATGGCGGGAATGCCGAGGAGGATGTTAAATAGCCCCGTGACCACGCCCGCGACAAGCCCCGCCGCAAGCGCCGCGAGCATCGATACCCACGGGTTCACCCCCGCGAGCATCAGCATCGTGCACACGGCGGCGCCGGTGCATATCGTGCCGTCGACCGTGAGGTCGGCAATGTCGAGTATCTTGTAGGTTATGAAAACGCCGACGGCCATGACGCCCCATACGAGACCCTGTGCCACCGCGCCGGGCAATGCGCCGAGCAAATCAATGAGCATAATTAACACCTGACCTTTATAGTTGATGGAAACCCTGCGGCGGCGTCATCCGCCGCAGGGTGGTTTTTGCGTTGAGCTGAAAGTGCGTTGATATCAGTCTGCAATGGCCTCGAAGCCGTCCGGGGCGGCGATGCCGAGCTCGTCGCAGATGGTGGGGTTGAACTGCTTGGTGGCGGAGGCGTACTCGATGGGCATGGTGGAGATATCGGCCTCGCCGGTGAGGATCTTGGCGGCCATTTCGCCGGTGGTGCAGCCGAGGTCGTAGTAGCTGATGGAGAGGGTGGCCACGCCGCAGCCCTTGCAGATGCCGGCTTCACCGGAGATGACGGGGGTCTTGGCGTTGAGGACGATGTTGCCGATGGTCTCGGTGCAGGAGGCGGCGGTGTTGTCGGTGGGGATGTAGATGACATCGCTGTCGGCGGCGGCCTTGGTGGTCACGGAGGCGACATCATTGGAGTCGGCAAAGGAGAAGCGGGTGCAGGTCAGACCCTTTTCGGTGAGGTAGTTTTCAACCACCTGAACCTGGTACTCGGAGTTTGCCTCGGCAGAGCAGTAGAGGAGGCCGACGGTCTTGGCTTCGGGGAAAAGCTCGATAATCATGTCTGCCTGCTCGGTGAGCGGGGCGAGGTCGGACGTGCCGGAGACGTTGCCGCCGACAGTGCCGTCAAAGCCGTCAATGCCGAGAGCCACGCCGTACTCGGTGATGGAGGTGCCGAGGATGGGAATGTCGGCGGTGGCGTTGTATGCCGCGGCGAGAGCGGGAGTGGCGTTGGCGAGAATGAGGTCAACGTTCTTGGAGACGAAGGAGTTGACGATGGTGCTGCATGCGGCGGTGTCGCCGGCGGCATTCTGCACGTCGAAGACCACCTTGTCGCCGAGCTTCTCGGTGAGCGTGTCTATAAAGCCCTGAGTGGCGGCGTCAAGCGCCTCGTGCTGAACGAGCTGGCACACGCCGACGGTGAACACCTTGTCGGCATCGGCCGGGGCGGCCTCAGAGGCGGCTGCGGCGGGGGCTTCGGTCGCGGCGGGTGCGGCGGAGCTGCCGCAGGCGGCGAGGGACAGGCACATTGCAAGAGTGAGAATCACACAAAGTGCAGCGGATGAAAATTTGTTCTTTTTCATTTTTCTTACCTCCCAGTAAGTGTTTCAAATAAGGTTTCCTTTTCACTTCCGCGCGAATCGCGCGGCCACAAGACCCGACGCGGCGGCAAAACAAAAAGCCGCGTGGACTTGTGGTCCACACGGCGAAATCGTCACGGTCAAATGCGGCTTGAAATCAAAAACAAAAACTCAAGCGAAAATCCGTTCATGTGCATCACAAATCGCTATTACTTCACGGAAATAAAAGTAATAGTAATAAAAACGATTTGCCATGTGACGGATGATCATCATTTCGTTCCTGTCCTTTCTCAAGTATGGCGAGAATATACCACTTCAAAAACCATTTGTCAAGGGTTTGCGAGGGTGAATTTTGCACAAAAAATTCTCGAATATCGCCAATAAGGCCAAAAACACGCCAAATTTCACAGGCGCTCAAATTTACCACAATGCGTTAACGATTTTAACCGCTAAAGAAAATGCGCGGTTTTGAGAACTTCTGACCCCCATTTGTGCATGCCGACGGGGGCGGGGGAGGGGGGAAACAATTTATTGACACGAAACAGCGACGGGTGATATTATAATGTGGTTATATGACAACAGGAAGAACATATTCGGGTGGCGATATATGCGGCTGAGCTTGGTGATGAAGGATGCGCTTTGCGAAAAACGCAGAATCAAGCGGCTGAGAATATGCGCGCGAGGGGTTGAACATGAAAGAGATAAACGCCACGGGGATGAAGCGCGCGGCGCTGATAAACGATTTGTCGTGCTTGGGCAAGTGCTCGCTGAGCGTGGTGCTGCCGATAGTGTCGTGCTACGGAATCGAGGGCGTGGCACTGCCGACGGCGGTTTTGAGCACGCACACCACGGGCTTCGACGGCTATGTCGCGCACGACATGACGCGCCAAATGCGCGATTTCGCCGCGCACTGGAAGAACATTCACGCGCAGTTTGACTGCATTTACACGGGGTATTTCGCCTCGCTTGAACAAATATCGTTTGCCGAGGAGTTCATACGCGACTTCGGCCGCGAGGACACGCTCATCATCGTCGACCCCGTGATGGGCGACAACGGCGCGCTGTACGACGGCTTCACGCCGCAGCATGTGGCCGCGATGCGCCGCCTTTGCGAAAAGGCGGACGTGATAACACCGAACTTCACCGAGGCGGCGCTCTTGTCCGGCCTCGGCATGGACGCGGACGGCGCGGCGATGCTCGACGCGCTGAAAACGCCAGACGTCATCATCACCGGCGTGCACCGGGGCGATGAGGTGGGATATCTTGCCCGGCTCGACGGCGAGCGGGCGGAATTTTTCCGCCCGTGGGAGCGAACCGTCACGCACGGCACGGGCGATGTCTTCACCGCCGCACTCTGCGGCGAACTGATGAACGGCGCGACACGCCGCGCGGCGTTCACCGCCGCGGCCACGCTGTGCGATGAGTGCATCCGCGAAACCGCCCGCCGCCCCGGCCACTGGTACGGCCTGGCGTTCGAGGCCGTGATACGGCGGAAGATGACAAACAGATAATAAGTCAGCGCCGAAATGCGGGATTTCCCGCATTTCGGCGCTTTTGCGTGGGGATGGGGTATATGAGTATGAGTAAGGATTAGGCGTTTTTCATTATGATTTGGTCAATGACGTCGGCGGCGTGCTCGCAGAGGTCGCAGCAGGCCTCCATGCTGTCGAAGATGGCCTTGCCGCCGAGGAGGCGGCGGACATCGTGCTCCGCGCCGAAAAGGCGGTGGACAAGCTCGTTATACTCACTGTCGGCCTCGGTTTCCATGGTGTTGACCGCGACGAGGAGCGAGCGGAGCTTGGTCGGCTTTTTGAAGCTTTTGAGCTCGCCCACGGCGTCATTGAGCGTGGACACGCACTTGAGAACATGCTCGGCAAAGTGCGCCGCGCCGTCGGGCAGGGTGTCGATATGGTACATATAGCACTCCAAAAGCACGTCGTCGAGCGCGTCGGTCACGTCGTCGACGAGCTGGACGAGGTGGACAATGTCCTCCTGCTCGATGGGGGTGATGAACTCCACGGACAGCTTTTGAAGAATGTCATGCTGCACGCCGTCGGCCTCATGCTCAAGTGCGTGCATTTCTTCGCGCCGGGCGGGGAGCGCCTCGGCGGAATACTCGGCGAAAAACTCGCGCAGAAGCTGCGCCGTGCGGACACTATACGCGCTCTGCGCGCTCAAAAGTGCGAAATAATCGGTGGTTTTGGCCATAATGAAGCTCCTTTCTTATGAAAACACATGCAAGAACAGTTTCGCCAGCGCAAAGCCCAAAAGGCCGCAGCCGGGGAAGGTGCACACCCAGGTGAGAACAAGGTCTTTGACGATGCTCCAGTTGACGTTTTTGACGCTTTTGGCCGCGCCCACGCCCATGATGGCGGTGGTTTTGGTGTGGGTGGTGCTGACGGGGATGCCGGTGAGGGACGAGAGCAGCAGACACGCCGTCGCCGCAACGTCGGCGGCGAAGCCCTGATAGGGCTTGAGGCGCACCATGTCGCGCCCGACGGATTTGATGATTTTCGTGCCGCCGATGCTCGTGCCCAAGCCCATCACCGCCGAGCAGAGAATCATCAGCCAAATGGGCACGGTGAAAGAGGACATGTTGCCCTCGCCGTTGGCAAAGGCCGCGCCCAAGAGGAAAATGGCCATGAACTTTTGCCCGTCCTGCGCCCCGTGCATGAACGCCATTGCCGCGCCCCCGGCCACCTGCGCGCCGGAAAAGAAGCGCCCGGCGGTGAGGCGGTTTTTGCTGCGGAAGATGAGCACGGTGAGCTTGGAGGACAAAAAGCCGAGGATAAAGCCCAAAACGGTGGACAACACGATGCCGTAAAGCACCTTGACCCACTCGGCGGGGTTGATGCCGGAAAAGCTGCCGTGAATGGCGACCGCCGCGCCGGAGATGCCGGCGATGAGGGCGTGGCTTTCGCTCGTCGGAATGCCGAAAAACCACGCGGCGGTGGCCCATATCACAATGGCCGTCATCGCCGCGCACAGCGCGATGAGCGAATGCTGGGCATTGCCGCCGAAGTCGGCAATGTTGTAAATGGTCATGGCGACGGAGGCGTTGACCGCCGTCATGACGAAAACGCCGAGGAAGTTGCACACGGCGGCCATCAAAATGGCCTTGCCGGGGGTGATGGCGCGCGTGACGACGCAGGTGGCAATGGCGTTGGGCGCGTCCGTCCAGCCGTTGACCAGTATCACGCCGAGGGTCAGACACGAGGCCACCAGCAGCATCGGGTTGCCCAGCGCCTGACGGATGAATTCAAGCATAGTTTTTTCTCCGTGAAACCTTGTTTGATATAATTATTTCCTTTAATCCCTGCATTTATATAAAAAGACCCATGTACAGGTATAAAATCTGTACATGAGTCTTGCTGTCACTGCAAAGCCAGACGGCGCTCGGCCGCCATGTATGTTGACAATTGCTCACACCGCTCTGCCCCGTGGGCGCGGCGCGCAGCTACTCCCCCATGTGGAAAATCGGAATTATCACGCATAAAGTATAACATCTGCCCACGCGCCCGGTCAAGAAAAATACGGCGCGCACGGCGTAAAGATTTGCGGGAAAAAGCGAAGATTTTTTGGCGATAGTGCAAAATCACAGCGGCTGAATCGTGCAGGCGATGCCGCCGTTTTCAAACACCTCTATGCGCGCCCAGGTGGGGGCGCGCCCACTTGCCGCGCCGGGGTTGACCAGCTTGACGCCGCCGATTTCCATGCTGTCGGGCACATGGGTGTGCCCGAAGAGGGCGAGCTTCGCCCCCTGCTCCATCGCGGCATAGACAAGGGAGTCGAAAGAGCCGTATTTGACGTTGTATAAATGCCCGTGGGTGATGTACGCCGTGACGGGGCCGAGGGGGACGGTGTCCTTGTCCGGGGCGGTGCCGCCGATGTCGCAATTGCCGCGGACGTTATAAAACGCGGCGTCGGGGCAGTCAAGACGCAGGGCGTCGGCGTCGCGCTCATAGTCGCCGAGGTGGATGACCACATCGGGGCGCGTGCGGCGCACACACTCGCGCATGAGCGCGAGCGAGCCGTGGGAATCGGAAAAAACGGCGGCGGTGACGACAGGGTTCATGCAAAAGCTCCTTTGAACGGGGTAGTATTATCATTTTATCATCTTTTCGCACACCCCGCAATATAATATGACGAGGGGGGAGCGCGATGCAAAGCTTTGACGAGCTTGCCCGGCGCATTGAGCGCGAGGGCAAGAGCGATGAGATAAGGGCGCTGGCCGAGTCCGCCGACGGGCGGCGGCTGGAGAGCCTTTTGGACAAATCCGCGCTGGAAAACGCCGCGCGCACGGGCGACGCCGAGGCGCTGGGCGCAATGCTGAAAAAGGTGCTGAGCACCGACGAGGGCAAGCGTCTGGCCGCGAGCGTTCAGGGGCTTTTCGGCGGGAAGTGAGGTGACGCGCCCATGAGCGAGCTGGAGGACAAAATATCTCAGGTGCTTTCAAACCCGGAGCAGATGGCGCAGATAAGCCGAATTGCGCAGTCGCTCATGGGCGGCGAGGGCGCGGCGGACACAACACCGCCGGGGCAGTCGCCGTCCGCGCCGGACGGCGCGGGAGGCTTGGACGCGGCGATGATAGCGCGCCTTGCGCGCGCGGCGGGGTCGGGCGGGCAAGACGCGGGCGGCAAAAGCGCCGCGCTTTTGGCCGCGTTGAGGCCGTATCTGTCCGAAAAACGGCGGGATAAGCTTCAGCGCGCGATGAAGCTGGCGCGCTTGGCGCGCCTTGCGCGTTTTGCCCTTGCCGACGGGGAGGGCGGAGAGAATGCTTAACCGCTATCACGGCAACTCCGGGCGCGTCGAGCACATCGACGACGGCGAGGGCGCGACCCTTGCGCCCGTTATGCGCGCCCCGCTGGGCGCGCCGCCGCCGGACACGGCGGCGGAAACTGCGGGCGGGGTGCAAGCGTCGGGCGCGGCAAGCGCCGCGCCGCGCCCGACAGCGGGAGGAGTGAGGCAGATGGGCGAGGGGCTGACAAAGGGGCCGGGGCGGCTTTTGCCGGGCGCGCTGGATGAGCTGCGCGCACTGGAGACCGAGGATTTGCTGCTGCTGGCGGTGCTGTATCTGATGTACCGCGAGAGCGGCGACACGGAGCTGTTAATAATAATGGGAGCGATGTTGCTGCCGTAGCATCGCTCCCTTTAGGTTTATTATTCGTCTTTTTTCTTTTCGGGGTTTGGTTCGGCGGGGGGGATTCCGCCGCAGGTGCAATCGCCCTCGCCGCCGCAGTGCTCACACTCGCCCTTGTGCTTTGCGCCCTTGCTGAACGCATAAAGCCACACGATGAGGGAAATCGCAAACGCCGCCACCAGGCAGATTGTGCGCTGGACGGGGTCATGCCCGGCCAACAGCACGGCCACCAGCCCCATCACGGCGGAAATGCCGTACAGCACGGCCACGGCCTGCTTTTGGTTGAGCCCCATGGCGAGCAGACGGTGGTGGAAATGACCTTTGTCGGCATGAAACGGACTTTGCCCGTGCAAAACGCGGCGGAACACCGCGAAAACCGTGTCCGCAAGCGGAATGGCCATCGCCAGCACCGGCACGAGGAAGGTAATCACCGTGTGGAGCTTGAATAGACCCATCACGGACACACAGGCCAGCACAAAGCCGAGGAATTGCGAGCCGACGTCGCCCATGAATATCTTGGCGGGGTTCATGTTGAACGGCATGAAGCCCACACACGCGCCGCAAAGCGCGGCGAGAATGAAGGTGGTGTTCGCATCCGCGACAAAGAGGGAGACGATGAGCATCGTCATCGAGCTGATGCCCGACACGCCCACGGCAAGCCCGTCAAGCCCGTCGATGAGGTTGACGGCGTTGGTGCACCCGACTATCCACAGCACGGTGAGCGGAATGGACAATGACCCGATGGGAATGGTGACAACGTCGGACATGAAGTTGGGGTTTGACACGGCGTTGAAGATGATGCCGCAGCGGATTGCCACGAGCGCGGCGATTATCTGAATGGACAGCTTTATCCACGGGCGGAGGTTGACGATATCGTCCACCGCGCCCATCGCCGCGATTATAAGCGCGCCGAGCATGAGGCCGAGCACCTGCGTGGTGAAGCTGACAAAGAGGATCATCGACACGGTGAAGCCAAAAAAGATGGCGAGGCCGCCCATGCGCGGGACGGGGTGATCGTGCACACGGCGCCCGTCGCGGGGCACATCCATCGCGCCGACCCGCTGGGCAAAGCGCTTGACGGGCGGCGTCATGAGAAACGCAACAACAAGAGCCACGGCAAAGGACAACACTATCCTCAGCCACAAGGCTATATTTTGAAACATTTTATTGTATCTCCAATGAATTTGTTGGTCGGGGCGGCAGGGTCAGAACGGCTTTTCCACAAAGCCGAGCTTTTTATAAACCTTGCGCAGGGTGCGGCGGGCGGTGTACGCGGCCTTTTGCGCGCCCTCGGTGTAAATCTGCTTGAGATATTCCTTGTCGGCCATGAGATGCTCGGCTTCCTCGCGGATGGGGCGGAGGGTCTCGATGACGGCGTCGCCCACGGCGGGCTTGAACGCGCCGTAGCCCTTGCCGGCAAAGTCGCGCTCGATATCGTCAAAGCTCGCGCCGGTGACGGCGGAGTAGATGTTCATGAGGTTGGCCACGCCGGGCTTCGCCGCCGGGTCATAGCGCACGCAGTTTTCCGTGTCGGAATCGGTGACGGCGCGCTTGAATTTGCGGGCAATTTCGTCGGGGGAGTCCATGATGAAAACGCACCCGCCGGGGTCGGACTTGCTCATCTTGCCCGTGGGGTTGCTCAGGCACATCACGCGCGCGCCGACCTTGGGGATGTACGGCTCGGGCACGGTGAAGACGTCGCCGTAGATGTTGTTAAAGCGCATGGCGATGTCGCGCGTCAGCTCGCAGTGCTGCTTTTGGTCGGCACCGACGGGGACGTAATCGGCCTGATAGAGCAGAATGTCCGCCGCCATGAGCGTGGGATAGGTGAAAAGGCCGCCGTTGATGTTGTCGGCATTTTTCGCGCTTTTATCTTTGAACTGCGTCATGCGGCTGAGCTCGCCGAACATGGTGTAGCAGTTGAGCACCCAGCCGAGCTCGGCGTGCTCGTGCACGTGGCTTTGGATGAAGAGGGTGTTCTTCTGCGGGTCGAGGCCGCAGGCAATGTACTGCGCCAGCTGCGCCATGGAGTGGCGGCGAAGCTCGGCGGGGTTTTGGCGCACGGTGATGGAGTGCATGTCCACAATGCAGTAATAGCAGTTATACTCATCGCTCAACTCCACCCAGTTTTTCAATGCGCCCAAATAGCTGCCCAGGTGCAGATCGCCCGACGGCTGAATGCCGGAGAACATGACCTTCTTGGCAGGGGCGGGGGCTGCATTCGGCGTGATGATGCTTGCAGCGGTGTTGTCCATTTTTGTTTCCTCCGTTTCGGAAGTGTGATATATAAGCGGCGAAAAGTCGCCATGCAAAAAAGCCCATAGAATGACATTATAATTTTAGCCTATCTATTTTAGCAGAATAAGTCTCACTTGACAACAGTAAAAATACAAATTATTATAGTGTACCGGGAAAAAAGTCACGCCGGGGCGCTTTCGGCCGCCCCGACGCGGGAAATATGACACGCCGCGCCGCCGTCGGCGCGCGGCAGAAGGAGCACAAACATGAAAGACATGCAGTGGTTTGAGGAGATGGAAGCGCGCATTCCGCAGGGCGAGGTGCGCACGCGTTTCGCCCCCTCCCCCACGGGATATATGCACGTGGGCAATCTGCGCACGGCGCTTTACACCTATCTCATCGCGCGCGCAAACGGCGGCAAGTTCATCTTGCGCATTGAGGACACCGACCAGGGCCGCCTTGTCGAGGGCGCGGTGGATATCATTTACCGCACAATGGCGCAGTGCCGCCTTGAGCACGACGAGGGCCCGGACGTCGGCGGCCCCGTGGGGCCGTATATCCAGACCGAGCGCCGCCCGTTTTACAAAGAATACGCCGAGCTGTTGGTTCAGCGCGGGCATGCCTACCGCTGCTTTTGCGAAAAGGCCGCCAGCGAGGAGGACACCGGCGACTTTGACCGCGCGGACGACCCCTGCCGCAGCATGACGGCGGCGGAATCCGACCGCCTCGCCGCCGAGGGCAAGCCCTACGTCATCCGCCAGCGCATCCCCCACGAGGGCACGACCACCTTCCACGACGAAATTTTCGGCGACATCACGGTGGAAAACACCACGCTGGACGACCAGGTGCTCATAAAGCGCGACGGCCTGCCGACGTATAACTTCGCAAACGTGGTGGACGATCACCTCATGGGCATCACCCACGTCGTGCGCGGCAGCGAGTATCTTTCCTCCGCGCCGAAGTATAACCTGCTGTATGAGGGCTTCGGCTGGGATATCCCGAAATACGTGCACTGCTCGCCGGTCATGCGCGATGCGCACAACAAGATGTCCAAGCGCCACGGCGACCCGTCGTATGAAGATTTGCTGGCGCAGGGCTATCTTACGGAGGCGATACTCAATTACGTCGCGCTTCTCGGCTGGAGCCCGCGCGGCGAACGCGAGATTTACTCCCTCGACGAGCTGAAGGAGGCATTCGACCTCTCCGGCATCTCCAAATCCCCGGCGATATTCGACATTGAAAAGCTGCGCTATTTCAACAGCGAGTATATCCGCGCGATGAGCGCGGACGCCTTTGCCGCCGTGGCCGAGCCGTACATCCGCCAAAGCGTGAAAAACCCGGCCTACTCCGCCGCCGAAATTGCCGCGCTTTTGCAGCAGCGCACCGAGGTGCTGACCGACATTCCGGAGAAGGTGGACTTTTTCGACGCTCTGCCGGAGTACTCTGTGGAGCTGTTCACGCACAAAAAGTCCAAGTCCGACGCGGAGTCTTCAAAGGCCGTGTTGTCGGCTCTCGTGAGCGTGTTCGAGGGGCTTGAGGCGTGGGACGATGAGCACATTATGGCCGCGATGGTCGGCCATGCCGAGGCCACGGGTGCGAAAAACGCCAAGGTGATGTGGCCGGTGCGCATCGCGGCGGCCGGCAAGGCCGTCACGCCCGGCGGCGCGGTGGAAATCTGCCGCATACTCGGCCGCGAGGAGACCCTCCGCCGCATGAACATCGCGCTTGAAAAGCTCGCGTAAGCGCATAAAAATCAAATAACGCATAAACAATCTCTCTTCCGAGAATACTCAGAAGAGAGATTGTTTTTTATTCCGGAGGAGCTTATGAACGCGATGAGTGGGAAGAGAAAGGCCGTCATCGTCGCGGCGGTGTTCGCCGCCGCGATTATCGCGGTGCTGGGGGTGCTGCTTTTTGTCGCGAGGAGAAACCTCGCGACCTATCGCCTCGCCGCGGAATACAGCGCCTCTGAGGCGCTGGAGGAGACCGTCACCGCCGCCGAGGGCATGAGCGCGGCACTTTCGCGCGCGGTGTATGCCACGGACAGTGGCATGCGCGCCCGGCTGTGCGCGGAGGTTTACGCCTCGGCGCTTGCCGCCGAGAGCGCGATGAGCACCCTGCCGTTTGCCACGCAGGAGCTGGAGCGCATAGCCGGGTATTTCAACGAGACGGCGGACTATGCCCGCGCGCTGTGCGCGGGCAGCGGCGAGGCGAATTTCACCGACGATGAGCGAGAGACCGTTCGCGAGCTGGAAAAGCTCGCGGCGACGCTGGTGGAGTCGCTGCGCGCGCTCCAAGCGGAGTATCACAACGGCGCGGTCGAGATGGATTCGCGCGAGATACGGTTGATGAACATCGGCATCGACGGGGAGAGCGGGCGCGTGAGCGCCGAGCTTTTGCGCGCGGAGGATGAGTTCCCGCGCCGCGCGTCGCTCAAATACGACGGGCGCTACGGCGCGCGGAGTGTCGCGGCGGCGTCGGTGGGCGCGAAAAAGCTTTCCGACGCGGAGAAGCTGGCCGTGGCGGCGGCGTTTGCGGGCGTGAGCCCGGCCGAAGTGCGCCTTGCCTACGCCTACGATGGGGCAAACGGCGTGAAATGCTATGCCGCCGGGGACGCGCTTGTCACCGTGGGGGAGAGCGGCGTCGTGAGCATGGGGCGCGAGCGCCTTGTCGAGGAGGAGAAGCTGACGCGCGCCGAGGCACAGCGCGCGGCGCATGAATTTCTGCAAAAGCGCGGCTATGCGGGGCTGACGATGGAGGAGTGCGGGATATCCGGCGGCATGGCGCGCATGCGCTTTGCCGACGAGCGGGAGGGCGCGGTGTATATCGACGACGCCATAGTCGTCGCCGTCGCGCTGGACGACGGCGCGGTGTGCGCCTTTGACGCGACGGCGTATACGACCGAGACAGCGGAAAGCGCATGGAGCGTCACCGAGAGCGAGGCCTCCGCGCTCGCCCCGCCGGGGCTCGACGCGGGCGATGTGCGCCGCGTGGTCATCCGTTCGGAGGGCGGCCGGGCGATCCCCTGCTATGAAGTAAGCTGCACCGACGGGGAGAAAAAGGTGACACTCCACTTCAACGCGGACACGGGCAGGCAGGAGAGAATAACGGTGTCCCCGGCATAGGCGGACGGGAGCCGAAACCCCTGCCGCCTGAGCGGCAGGGGTTCAACAAAGCGCCTTGGGCGCGGTTTGCAAACTTTTCTTTGCAAAACCGGCGATTTTCGTCAATTTTTCTTCACATTCCGCGCGTGTTTCCACAACCGGACGGGATAAGCCTCTTGTCAAATTGTCAAAAAATTTCGGCGGTCTTGCGCTCATATTTGCAAGACTGCCGAAATTTATGTCATTTAACGCGTTAAAAAGGAAAAAAGTTTGACATTTAACTAACGCCGTGACATAATAATACTATAAATTCGCTAGGTGTTTGTTCCGGGCTGCTTTTTGCGCGATGAAAGGGTCGGTATCAAGCGGCGTTTTCGCACGTTGGGCGGCCGTTTTTCCCGGCGGCGCTCGTTAGTTTTTTATCTTACGGGAATGTAGCAAATTTGTCATTAAAACCGGGCAATTTCAGCTTGAAAGAGGGACACACTTGCGTTAAAATTAGGGTACTGTTAAGCTTGCTTATCAATGCCCGAATGGCTTAACCAACGAAAATAATGCAAAAGGAGGTGAGGGCGTGTCATTTGAGGCAATAGCCGGCATTACTCAGGCAGAGGCCGAGGCGAAAACCACCGTGGCTCAGGCCGAGGCAAAGGCAAGGCAGATGCTCATCGACGCCGAGGCGGCGGGTGAGCTTGCGTTGTCCGCCGCGGCGGAGAAGGCGGAGGCCGAAGTCGCAGAGCTTCGCCGCCAGGCCGACGAAAAGGCCATGGAGGCCGCGTCGAGCCTTTCAAAGGCACTTGAGAGCGACAAGGCTGCACTTCGCGCTCAGGCCGAGGCAAAGCTTTCTCAAGCAGCAACTCTAGTAGTGGAAAGGATAGTGAACAGCTAAGATGGCCATTGTAAAAATGAAAAAGCTCTCTGTGCTGGCTGTCCGCTCGAAAAAGGACGCGCTGCTGCGCGAGCTGACGAGGCTGGGCTGCGTCGAAATCTCGGAAATCGGCGACGAGATCGCCGCGTCCGAGCTTTGCGAGAGCCTGCGCCGCGAGGACGCGGGTGTGACCGCGCTGAAAACTCAGCAGACCTCGCTGGGTCATGCCATCGCCGTGCTCGACGAGTTCGTGCCCGTCAAATCCAAGCTCCTTTCCGCCGCGCCCGAAGTCGCACCCGGCGTTCTGTTGGACGACAAGGGGCTGTCCGCCGCGCTGAAGCTGGCGGAGAGCATCGAGGCCTCGGACGAGCGCATCAAGCGCATCCGCGCCGAGGAAGGGCGGCAAAGAGCCTTGGCGGAATCCGTCAAGCCCTGGCTGGAGCTGGACATCCCGCTGGGCATGGAAGGCACGCAGAGGGCAAATGTGCTCCTCGGCTCGTTCCCGATCAAAACGGAGCTTGACGCCGTTGACGCGGCGGTGAACGCAGCTTGCGAAGAGGCGGAGGTTTTCCGCGTGTTCGAGGATAAGCTGAGCCGCTATGTCGCCGTGGTGTGCGCCAAAGAGGGCTTCAACGAGGTTCAGGACGCCTTGCGTACATACGGGTTTACCCCCGCCGGTTTTGCCGGGGTGAAAACCACCGCGCGCCAAACCCTCACCGAGGCCGAGTCGGCACTGAGAGAGCTTGCCGACGAAAAGAAGGCCTGCGAAGAGGCCATTAAGGGCGAAAGCGTCCGCCGCGACGAGCTGAAGCTCGCCTATGACCGCGTGAGCACCAAGCTCGGCGTGGCCGAGGCCGAGGGTCGGCTTTACGGTACGGAATCGACGCTGCTCATCTCCGGCTGGATGCCGGAGGCGCGCGAGGACGAGCTTGCCCGCGTTTTTGAAAAATACGACTGCGCATGGGATAGCCGCGAACCGACCGAGGACGAATACGAAACCGTCCCCGTGTCGCTGAAAAACAACAAGCTCACCAACGCGCTGAACATGGTCACGAACATGTACTCCCTGCCGGCCTACGGCTCGGTTGACCCCAACCCGCTGATGGCGCCGTTCTTCATTTTGTTCTACGGGCTGATGATGGCGGACATGGGCTATGGGCTGGTGATGATTGCCGCGGCGATAGTCGCGCTTTCCAAGATCAAGCCGCGCGGCGGTTCGCTTGCGTTCTGCCAGCTGCTTCTCTACGGCGGGATATCCACCTTCGTCATGGGCGCGCTCACGGGCGGCTTCTTCGGCGATGCGCCGTATCAGCTCGTGCACATGTTCAACCCCGCAAGCACTTGGGCGGGTCTGCCGTATCTGTTCAGCCCGGTTGAAAACAGCAGTGTGGTGCTGTACGGGGCGATGGTGCTCGGCGTCATCCACCTCAACTGCGGCATGGCGGTCAGCTTTTATCTCAAGGCCAAGCGCGGCCACATTGTCGACGGGCTTTTCGAGGAAGCGCCTTTGTGGGTCATCCTCGCGGGCGGCGTGATGATGGGGCTCAAGCTCCTCGGAATCACCGATGTGCTCTATACTCCCGGCCTTGTGGTGCTGATAATCGGCGTGGTTGCGCTGCTGTTCGGCGCGGGGCGCGGTGCAAAGGGCTTCGGCAAGGTGACGGCGGCGGTCGGCTGCATTTACAACACGCTCACCGGTTGGTTCGGCGACATTTTGTCTTATTCGCGTATCATGGCGCTCATGCTCGCGGGCAGCGTCGTGGCGCAGGTGTTCAACACCATTGCGGCCATGCCTGCAAACTCCTCGGGCGTGAACGTGCTGACGTTCATCGTGTTTTTGCTCATTTTCATCATCGGACAGGCGCTCAACTTCGGGCTTAACATTTTGGGCTGCTTCGTGCATGACTTGCGCTTGCAGTGCCTGGAGTTCTTCGGCAAGTTCTATGAGGACGGCGGCAAGCCCTTCGACCCGCTGAGAATAAAGAGCAAATACGTCAGACCCAGAGAGAATTAAATCAACACTTTATTAAACCATAATACATAATCAGGAGGAAATTAAAATGGAATTTCTGAACGCTATCGGCGGTTACGCCATCGGTCTTCTCGGCGCGGGCTTGGCCGGCTTCTTGGCCTGCATCGGTTCTGCAAAGGGCACCGGCATCGCCGGTGAAGCGGGCGCGGGTCTCGTCTCCGAGGATCCCGGCAAGTTCGGCAAGGCGATGATTCTTCAGGTCATCCCCGGCACGCAGGGTCTTTACGGCTTTGTTATCTGGTTCCTCGCGTTCTCCAAGCTGAGTGTCGACATGTCCGTGCAGCAGGGTCTGCAGGTGATGATGGCCTGCCTGCCCATCGCCTTCGGCGGTCTGCTGTCCGCTATCGCTCAGGGCAAGGTCGCCGCGGCCTCCGTCAACATTCTCGCCAAGAAGCCCGATGACTGGTCCAAGGGCATGATCCTTTGCATCACCGTTGAGTTTTACGCCATTCTGTCTCTTCTCGCGTCCTTCATGATGCTCTCCGGCATCACCATCTGATAGATAAAAGACACTACTTTTTAGACAGGAGATACTATGAAAGGCACTGAAAAAATAATCGCGCATATCCGCTCCGACGCGAAGGAGCAGTCCGACGCGATACTCGCTCAGGCCGAGCAGCAGTGCGCGGGTATCCGGGCAGAATATGACGCCAAGGCAAAAGAGCTTTACCGCGAGCGTATTCGCGTGGGCGTCAACGAATGCCAGGACAGGGTGGACAGCATGGACCGCATCGCCCGCATGGAGGCGAAAAAGGGCGTGCTGGCCGTCAAGCAGCAGATGGTGTCCGAGGCGTTTGACAAGGCGCTCGACGCGATAGTGGCAATGCCGGAGAAGGAATACGCGGCATTTTTGGCCGCGCTCGCGGCCAAGGCCGCCGTCGCCGGGGACGAGGAAATCATCCTCAACGCGCGCGACAAGGCCGCCGTCGGCACCGAGGTCGTCAAGGCGGCGAACGCCGCGCTTGCCGACGGCAAGCTGACGCTTTCCGACACCGTGGGCGATTTCGCCGGCGGGCTTATCCTCCGCCGCGGCAGCGTCGAGGTCAACTGCACGGCCGAGCTTCTTGTGGAGCTGGCGCGCGGCGAGCTGTCCTCGGATGTTGCCAAGCTCCTCTTCGCCTGATGGCGCGGCGGACATATCCCCATATAGGGAGGGAATACATTGTCAAGTAAAAGAGAAGCATACCTGTGCCTGTCGGCAATGCTGAGAGCGCGCGAGGTCAAGCTTTTGAGCTTTGAGCGCGCCGAGCGCATGCTGGACGCGGCGAGCTTTGACGAATGCGCAAAGCTTCTGACGGACTGCGGCTATGCCGACATGTCCGCGATGAGCGCAAAGGAGATAGAGGCCTATCTCTCCGCACACCGCGACGAGGTGTTCGCCGAGCTTGAAAAGCTCGCGCCGGACAAGGCCGTGGTGGACGTGTTCAAGCTCAAGTATGATTACCACAACGCCAAGGCCGTCATCAAGGCCGAGGCCATGGGGCAGGATGCCGACCGGCTGCTCAGCCGCTCCGGGCGCGTGACGCCGGAGACGCTGACGCGCTGCTATTTCGATGAAAAGCTCAGCGAGCTGCCGAGTGTGCTCGGCGGCGCAATTGAGGAGGCCAAGGGCGTCCTCGCCCGCACGGCGAACCCACAGCTTGCCGACTTCATCCTCGACAAGGCGTATTTCGCCGAGCTTCGTGCACTCGCAGGGGAGCTTGAAAGCGCGTATCTTGACGGCTATATCGGCATTTTGGCCGATTCCGCGAATCTCAAGAGCGCCGTGCGCACACTGCGCATGGGCAAGAGCGCGGAATTCATGGCCGAGGCGCTTGTCCCCGGCGGCGAGGTCAGCGAGGGCAGAATTGCCAATGCCGGCGACGGCGAGGCGATTGCGGCGCTTTTCGCAAGCTCCATGCTCGAAAAGGCCGCCATGCTGGGCGCGGAGGCCGTCTCCGGCGGCAGCATGACAAGCTTTGAGCTTGCCTGCGACAATGCCGTGACCGCATATCTGAAAAAGGCCAAGCTCGTCAGCTACGGCGCGGAGGCGCTCATCGCCTACCTTGCCGCGGTTGAGGGCGAAATCACGGCCGTGCGCATGATACTCACAGGCCGCCTCGCGGGGATCGCCCCCGACGTTATCAGAGAAAGGCTGCGTGATATGTATGCTTAAAATTGCGGTCATAGGCGGCAGCGACACCGTCATGGGCTTCAAGGCACTCGGACTGGAGACTTTCCCCGCCGCGAATGCCGACGAAGCCGGGCGCATTCTGCGCACGATCACCCGCGAGAGCGACGATTATGCCATCATCTACATCGAGGAGACGCTGGCGCAGGAGCTCACGCACGAGATTGCCAAATTCAAAGACAGCCCCACCCCCGCAATCATCCTCATCCCCGGCAGGGAGGGGAGCATCGGCCTCGGCCAGACGGCGCTGCGCGCCGCGGTCGAACGCGCCGTCGGCACAAACATTTTGGGCGACTGATTTACGCCCGACCTTTCATCCGGCGCGCCGTGCGCGCAAAGGCCGCAAGGCCGCGCACCGTCACGGCTGCCAATTTCAAAATAGGAAGGATTTTTATATGAGCGGTACTATTACAAAGGTTTCAGGGCCGCTTGTCGTGGCCGAGGGTCTGGCGGACGCCAACGTCTCCGACGTTGTGCGTGTCGGCTCTCAGCGTCTGATAGGCGAGATCCTCAACATGACCGGCGACTGCGCCTCCATTCAGGTTTATGAAGAGACCTCCGGTCTCGGACCGGGCGCGGCGGTCGAGACGACCGGCATGCCCATGTCCGTGGAGCTTGGACCGGGTATGCTCGACAATATTTACGACGGCATCCAGCGCCCGCTGCCGGAGATGCGCCGCCTCACCGGCGACTCCATCACCCGCGGCACTGACGTGCCCGCGCTTGACCGCACAAAGCTGTGGGACTTCGTCCCCGTGGCCAAGGTCGGCGACAAGCTCGCCGCCGGCGACGTGCTCGGCACTGTGCAGGAAACGAGCGCAATAAACCACAAAATCATGGTGCCCCCCGGACTGTCCGGAGAGCTGGTTTCCATCGAGCAGGGCGAGTTCACCGTGGTGGACACCGTGGCCGTGCTGCGCGACGCCAAGGGCGTTGAGCACAAGCTCTCCATGCTTCAGCGTTGGCCGGTGCGTATCGCGCGCCCCTACGCCAAGAAATATGTCCCCAGCCGCCCGATGAACAGCGGCCAGCGCATCATCGACACTCTCTTCCCCATCGCCAAGGGCGGCACGGCCGCCGTCCCCGGCCCGTTCGGCTCGGGCAAGACCGTCGTGCAGCACCAGCTGGCGAAGTGGTCTGACGTGGACATCGTCATCTACATCGGCTGCGGCGAGCGCGGCAACGAGATGACCGACGTTCTCATGGAGTTCCCGGAGCTGAAGGACCCGCGCAACGGCGAGCCGCTGATGAAGCGCACCGTGCTCATCGCCAACACCTCCGACATGCCGGTTGCCGCGCGTGAAGCGTCCATCTACACCGGCATCACCATCGCCGAGTACTTCCGCGACATGGGCTATGACGTCGCGGTTCTGGCCGACTCCACCTCCCGCTGGGCAGAGGCTCTGCGCGAGATGTCCGGCCGTCTGGAGGAGATGCCCGGTGAAGAAGGCTACCCCGCCTATCTCGCCAGCCGTCTTTCCCAGTTCTATGAGCGCGCGGGCGTTGTGGAATGCCTCGGTCAGGACGACCGTCAGGGCTCCGTCACCGCAATCGGCGCGGTGTCGCCTCCGGGCGGCGATATATCCGAACCTGTCTCTCAGGCGACGATGCGTATCGTCAAGGTGTTCTGGGCGCTCGACTCTTCCCTGGCTTACGCCCGCCACTTCCCGGCGATAAACTGGCTGACCTCTTACTCGCTGTACCTTGACACCCTGCACGGCTGGTACACCGAGCAGTTCGGCGAAAAATACATGCAAAACCGCGAAAAGGCCATGCACATTCTCCAAGAGGAGAGCGAGCTGCAGGAGATCGTCCGCCTCGTCGGTCAGGACGCACTCAGCCCCGCAGACCGCCTGACCATGGAGACGGCCAAGATGATCCGCGAGGACTTCTTGCAGCAGAACGCCTTTGTCGACGAGGACGCATATTCCTCTTACAAAAAGCAGTTCCGCCTCATGGACATGGTGCTCAATTACGACGCACTTTGCCGCGCAGCGCTTGACAAGCACGCGGATATGGACGCGCTGTTCACCATTGACGCGCGCGAGAAGATCGGCCGCGCGAAGATGGCCGACGCGAAAACCTTTGAGGCCGATTACGACGCGATCACTGCCGAGATGAAGGCGGAGATCGAGGCTGTCATAGCCGGAGGTGAGGAAGCATGATTAAGGAATACAAGACCATACGAGAGATAGCAAGCCCTCTTATGATAGTCGACAACGTCGAGGGCGTGACCTACGACGAGCTCGGCGAGCTTGAGCTGCCCAACGGCGAAATCCGCCGCTGCAAGGTGCTTGAGGTCGAGGGCAACCGCGCGGTCGTTCAGCTGTTTGAATCCGCGCAGGGCATCAACCTTGCCGAGACCAAGGTGCGCTTCCTCGGCCACCCGCAGCAGCTTGCCGTGTCCGAGGACATGCTCGGCCGCGTCTTTAACGGCATGGGTCAGCCCATTGACGGCGGCCCGGAAATCCTGGCCGATGCGCACATGGACATCAACGGCCTGCCCATGAACCCCGCCGCCCGCGCCTACCCCGCCGAGTTTATCCAGACGGGCGTTTCCACCATCGACGGGCTGAACACCCTCGTCCGTGGGCAGAAGCTGCCGATATTTTCCGGCTCCGGTCTGCCCCACGCCGCCCTTGCCGCGCAAATCACGCGTCAGGCCAAGGTTCTCGGCGATGACGAGACCTTCGCGGTCGTTTTCGCCGCGATAGGCATCACCTTCGAGGAAAGCGAATACTTCATCAACGACTTCCGCCGCACCGGCGCCATCGACCGCACCGTCGTTTTCTCCAACCTTGCAAACGACCCCGCCGTCGAGCGTATCGCCACGCCGCGCGTGGCGCTCACCGCGGCCGAGTACCTCGCCTTTGAAAAGGGCATGCAGGTGCTGGTCATCATGACCGACATCACCAACTACGCCGAGGCTCTGCGTGAAGTCTCCGCGGCCAAGAAGGAAGTCCCCGGCCGCCGCGGCTACCCCGGTTATCTTTACACCGACCTTGCCACGCTTTATGAACGCGCAGGTCGCCGCCAGGGCAAGAAGGGCTCGATCACCATGATCCCCATCCTCACCATGCCCGAAGACGACAAGACCCACCCCATCCCCGACCTCACCGGTTATATCACCGAGGGTCAGATCATCCTCTCCCGTGAGCTGCACCGCAAGGGCATCGTGCCCCCGGTGGACGTTCTGCCGAGTCTGAGCCGTCTGAAAGACAAGGGCATCGGCGAGGGCAAAACGCGTGAGGATCACGCCGGAACCATGAACCAGCTCTTCGCCGCCTATTCCCGCGGCAAGGACGCCAAGGAGCTCATGACCATCCTCGGCGAGGCCGCACTGTCCGATGACGACAAGCTTTTCGCCAAGTTCGCCGACGAATTTGAAAAGGTCTACGTTAGCCAGGGCAACAACGCCAACCGCTCCATCGAGGAGACGCTCAACATCGGTTGGGAGCTGCTGTCGATACTCCCGCGCCGTGAGCTCAAGCGTATCAAGCCCGAGATGATCGACAAGTACATGCCCAAGAAGTAACACCCGAACCCCGCAAACCCCACATCAATTTTGAAAAACGGAGGTGATGCTTTTTGGCAGGTACCGCAATAACCCCGACCAGAATGGTGCTCAATCAGCTCAAGGGACGCCTGAAAACCGCCCGCCGCGGCCACAAGCTGCTCAAGGACAAGCGCGATGAGCTCATGCGCCAGTTCATGGACGTTGTCAAGCTCAACAAGCAGCTCAGATCTCGCGTGGAAGAGGGGCTGACGGCGGCGTTCGGCTCGCTGCAGGTGGCAAGCTCCATCATGTCGCCGGAGATGCTCGAACAGGCGCTGATGTATCCGCGTCAAAGCGTGGAGCTGGGCATGTCGTTCAAAAACATCATGAGCGTCAACGTCCCGGAGTATTCGTTCAAGACCAAGAGCAACGACCCCAGCGAGATATACCCTTACGGCTTTGTGCAGACCTCCGGCGAGTTGGACGACGCGCTGGACAAGCTGGCAAAGGTGTTTGAGGACATGCTGGAGCTGGCGCAGGTCGAAAAGACCATGCAGCTTCTCGCGGAGGAGATTGAAAAAACCCGCCGCCGCGTCAACGCGCTGGAGTACGTCATGATCCCCGAACTTGAGGGGAACATCAAGTATATCTCCATGAAGCTGGAGGAGAACGAAAACTCCACCAAGGTGCGACTGCTGAAGGTCAAAGAAATGGTGCTGCAAGACGCCCACAACTATCAGCAGTAGCGCGATGCAAGCCGTAAAAGCATAAAGAAAACCGATAATCCCCCGCGTTCCAGGAACGCGGGGGATTAGACTGTATTATCGCCGATTTTCGGCGAAAAAGAGACGAAAAGCGGGCGGCTTGCGGAAAAGCACTCAGTAAGGAACGGCAACGACACTCGATTTGCCGTAGTATACCTGCATAGCACCGTTGCGCCAATCAACAGGGTCTGCTGTGATATCGTCGTAGTAAAGAAGCACAGGACGCACGGAAAACGCGGGGATCTCCGCGTCGAGGACAGCGGGGTCGTTCAATATCTCGAAACGAACCTCGGCACAGGCGTAATATGCCGCCGCCTCACCCGAACGCAGGGAGGACAGCGCGTTCACGGACGTGAGCGGCTGACCCGCATGAACCGCCGAAAGAAAGCCGAACGCGCATATTAGCGCGGCAACGGCGGGAAGAGCGAGAAGACGAATGTAAGATGCGTTCCCGCTCGCGCTCTCGCTCTCGCGATGCTTTTCACGGCGCAGGCGGGCAAAATAGCCCTGCCAGTAAAAGATGTTGAGTGCGAAAAGCAGGATATAGGCGAAGAAGATTATATTCAGCAAACGCGCATCACCGTAGTTGCCCATGGCGTAGAGCGGCGGGCAGAACATGGCGGCGTAGAGGCAGAAGGACCATGCCGTTACAAGCCCCGGAAAACGGAACGAGAAGCGGGAGATCGACGCTACGCGATGCGTAAGCACCGCGAGCAACAGCAGAACCCCCAAAACAGGGAGGCGCGTCCAGTACACGGCGAGCTGTGCGGCATACTTAAAGGAGAGTAGCACCGCTTCGACGGCGGTGGGAGTGGTGAGATAATTTGCCTGACGAACGGAGTTTCCGGGTGCTGTCATGCTTATGGTGGAGGCAACGGCAAGGGAGAGGATAGGCACGATGAGACGCAAGATACGTCTATCGCGCAAAAGCGCGAAGAAAAGCACGGCACTTGCCGCGATGATGAGCAGAGAAAGCACGGTGACATAGTTTCCCCCGCCGAGAAAAACCGCGATGAGCGACAGAAGGATTGCACGTATCACCCCGCCATGCTTGAAAAGCTTCACCGCGAGGGCAAGCGCGGTGAGCGCGACACCGTAAAATAGGGTATAGTACACCGCGCCGTTGAACCAGTAAAAGCCCTGCACAGGGGAGAGTGGGAGCTGAGTGCATAAAACAAGAATTAGTGCGGCGGCGCAATACCCCGCGTCGCGCGGTGCACCGAACACATCTTTGAATATCACCGAGCAGAAGCAATACGTGCCGCCGATAAGTGCGAAGAGCATTATAGGCGCGGTGAGCGCGTAAAGCCGCTCGCCGAACACCGCAGGTTGCAATGCCATCAAAAATATCGCCGAGAAAGAGCCTTGCCACGACGAATAGGACAACCTTGCCTCCTCTGCGGCGGTCTTAACGGCGGCGAGGAAGGAGCCGGTGGCGGCATAGGCGTGATGTGCGCGTGTGCCGAAGCTGTAATCATCCGCGCATGGTACATCGTATTGACCCAGCATTATCATCGGCACGACCAGCACCGCAAGCAACAGCGCGAGCAAAACCGCCGCCGACTTTATTATATATGATTCTCGTTTGTCTAGAGAAAGCTTGTTCATTAATGACCTCCGATAAGGCAAGTAGGTGGAGAAGCGCATGTGGTTATTATACTTTTTCTGCCGCCGTGAGTCAAGATTTCAAAAAACTATTGACAGCTGTGCTAGCACTGTATATAATACGCATATACAGTATTGACGGAAGGCGGGAAGACGTGAATATATTGATTGACAACAAGAGCGGCGCGCCGATTTATGAGCAGATTTACACCCAGCTCAAGGCGCAGATTATCAGCGGGGCGCTGGAGGAGAACGAGCTTCTGCCGTCTATCCGTGGGCTGGCGAAGGATTTGCGCATCAGCTTCATCACCACCAAGCGCGCCTATGAGGAGCTTGAAAAGGACGGGTTTATCTACACGCTTCCGGCCAAGGGCTGCTATGTCGCGCCGAAGAACGTGGAGCTTATCCGCGAGGAGAATCTGAAAAAAATCGAGGCGCACATCGAGGAGATTTCGCGCCTGGCCGCAACCTGCGGCCTGACGCGCGAGGACGTCATCGAGATGGTCAATTACGGCATGGAGGACAAAACATGAACGCACTGGAAATAAAAAACGTGAAAAAGAGCTTTCCCGGCTTTGAGCTGGGCGAGCTGACGCTGACTCTGCCGAGCGGGTGCATAATGGGGCTGATCGGCGAAAACGGCGCGGGCAAAAGCACGACAATCCGCATGATTCTCGACATACTGCATGCCGACGCGGGCGAGATTCGCGTGCTCGGCCGCGACAGCCGCGAGTGCAGCCGCCTGAACAAAGAGGAGGTCGGCGTCGTGCCGGATGAGATCGGCTTTCCCGACTGCATGACGGCGCGGCAAATCGCGCGCATGCTGCGCGCGACGTTTGCCAACTGGGACGAGGCGGAGTTTGACCGCCTGATGAAAAAGCTGAACCTGCCGGAGGACAAGCCGTTCAAGGACTTTTCGCGCGGGATGAAGATGAAGCTGGGCATCGCGGCGGCGATGTCGCACGGAAGCAGGCTTTTGCTGCTTGACGAGCCGACGAGCGGGCTTGACCCCGTGGCGCGCGACGAGGTGGTGGAGCTTTTTTATGACTTCACGCGCGATGAAACCCACTCGGTGCTCATTTCGTCGCACATTGTCAGCGATTTGGAGCGGCTGTGCGATTACGTGGCGTTTCTGCACAAGGGCAAGCTCCTCTTGTGCGAGGAGAAGGACAGGCTGTTGGACGAATACTGCATAGTCCGCTGTGGACACGAGGATTTGGCCGCGCTCGACGCGGCCGGGGCGAAGTATAAAAAAGAAACGCCCTACGGCGTCGAGCTTATTCTGCCGCGCAAGGACGTGCCGCACGGCGTGGCGCAGAGCACGGTGAGCATGGAAGAGCTGTTCGTCGTGATGGCGAAGGAGGCGTGAAAAATGAAAGGTTTATTGTATAAGGACTTTTGCCTGATGAAAAAGCACTGCCGGGCGTATTTATTTGTGGTGGTATTCTTGCTTTTGGCGGCGGTGATGGAGGAGGACGGGCTGTTCATGCTGCTTTACCCGTGCATGCTGGCGGGCATGGTGCCCGTGACGCTGATGGGATATGACGAGCGCAGCGGCTGGGACAGATACTGCGCCATGCTGCCCTATACCGAGGCGCAAATCGTGTCGGCAAAGTACGTCGTCGGGCTGTTGATGCAGGTGATTGTGATGGCGCTGTCGGCGACGGCGCAGGTCTTGAGAGCTTGGCGCTTCGGCGACGCGGGTGTGCCGCTGGGGGTGCTGATGGCGATGATGGTGACGGCGTCATTCACGTCGGTGGGGCTTTGTATGCCGTTTATGTTCAAATTCGGCGTGGAGAAAGGCCGCATTGCGTACTATCTGATGATTGGCATGGTGTGCCTCCCTTGCGCCGCGGTGAGCATGAACTTCGGCGGAGCGTCCGCCGCCGCAATGCCCGGCGCGCCCGTGTGGCTTGCCGCCGCGGCACTGAGCACGGCGATATACGCCGCGTCGTGGTGCGTGTCGGTTGCGTGGTATAAGAAAAGGGAAATGTGAGAAAGTGAAGTGTAGGCTTGCGAGGTGGAGCTGAGAGTGCCTCACGGCAGGTGAGGCACACTTGGTTGCAACGAAAAAGGCATCCGAAAGGATGCCTTTTTTGGTGCGGGTAACAGGGGTTGAACCTGCACGCCTCGCGGCACGAGAACCTAAATCTCGCATGTCTGCCAATTCCATCATACCCGCAGATATTCGTTTATAACATCGGGCGATAAGCCGATATAAAACTAATAATAAAACCTATTGCCGCGGCAATAGGTTTTATATTTGGAGCGGCTTACGAGGCTCGAACTCGCTACCTCCACCTTGGCAAGGTGGCGCTCTACCGGATGAGCTAAAGCCGCAACAGCGAACGGATATATAATACCACAATTCGCCGAATTGTCAAGTGCTTTTTTCGCCTGTTTCGCCGGTTGCGTCCGTGGGCATGTCCCTTGGTTCGGCGACGGCGCCTTGGTCGTCGTGCTCGGCGCTGTCCGCCGCCGGGGCGGCGGAGCTATCGGGCGCGGCGCGGGCGGCGAGAACGTCGTCATACGTCAGCTCACCGGCGCACACGGGGTAGGACGAGACGTCCCAGCGGTAGTTTTCCCAAAAGCTGCGGTCGGGGCGGAGAAAGTCGCGGTCGGGGTCGACGGCGGTGAGACCGGCGTCGACATGGTAATACTCCCCGCCGATGCGCACAATGTTCCAGCAATGCTCTTTCCAGCTTTGCTGGCCGTAAACTATGCGGCAGTCCAGCCCAAGCTGACGGCACAGCTCGACATAGCCGAGCGCCGCGCCCTCGCTGTCGGAGCGGCATTCGATGAGCGCGGCATAAATCGAGCCGCCTTGCCCCTCGTCGGCGATGACGCAGTGCGAGGTGAGGTATTCATACGCCATGAGGGCGCGCTCGGCCTCGTCAAGCCCTGCGGAATCAACATCGGCGAAGGGGCGGAACGCGTCAAGCTGGTGCTTTTTCGTGCTCAGCTCGTCGGCGGGCATGCCGTAGCGGAGGTTGATTTCATAAAGGCGCTGCATGTTTGCGCCGGAGTACATGTTGACGCTGATGCCGGGGGCGCGGGGCGCGGTGGCCGGGTACTCGCGATAAACGCGGGCAAATAGCGCGTCCATGTCCTCGGCGCTGTACGAGCTGCGGTTGATGAGCACGACAAGCTTGGTCTGCCCGGCGTCGAGCGCGGTTTTGATGATTTGCTCAACCCCGGCGGAGTACGGGAGCTTGACGATGTTGGCCGCGTCCTCGACAAATGAGGCGTAGGTGACGTGGAGCTTGGCCTCGTAATAGGTGACGATTTTGGAAAGCTCGTATGAAATATTGTCCACGCAATAGGCGCACAGCGCGTCCTGCGTGCGCACCTGCCAGCAGGCGGAGGCCATGTCCTCCGCGGCGTCCCCGTCATAGGCCGAGTCGAAGGCGATGCTGCCCTCGGCCTCGCCGTTGGAGACGAGGGAGAGTATGGCCTGCTTGAGGCCGGTGAAATTGCGCACGGTGACGCGCCCGTCGGACACGGCGGCGTCCTGCACCGTGGGGACATAGGTTTCTATCTTGACATATTCCTTGTCAAATACACTGCCGCAGGCGCTCAGGCACAGCGACGCGCACAGCACCGCCGCCACGGCGGCAAGTCGTTTTTTCATGGTCGGAGATTTAATCATTGTCGTTTATGCTGTCAAAGCCGTTGCCGAAGACGTTTTTCGCGTCGGTGACGACGAGGAAGGCCTGCTCATCCATGGCGCGGACGAGGCGGCGAATCTCGGCAATCTGAGGGCGCTTGATGACGCACATTATCACCGGGTGCTCCTCGTGAGTATACGCGCCCTCGGCGTGCAGCAGCGTCACGCCCCGGTGGAGACTGCCGGAGGTAATCTCGCGCACGATGTCGTCGGCGCGGCGGCTGACGATGTAAACAATGCTGGAATTATCAAGGCCGTAGAGCACAAGGTCGACGGCCTTGCTGACGACGAACATGCATATAAGCGAATACATGGCGGTTTCGGCGATGTGGAAAATGAACGCGTAGGCTGCGATGATGACCGCGTCGAGCAGCAAAATGAACGTGCCGAAATTGATGTAAGGATAGCGGCGGCGGAGAAAGCGCGCGACGATGTCCATGCCGCCGGTGGTGGCGCCGACGTAATATATTGCGCCGAGGCCGATGCCCTTGATGACGCCGCCGATGATGCTGGCGAGCATGGGATCATTCGTGGCGGAATAGTCGAGCATGGAGGCAAGGTCGATGAACACGGAGAAAATGACCGTGCCGATGAACGAATCGAGGGTGAAGCGAGTGCCGAACTGACGCCAGGCGAGGATGAAAAGCGGAATATTGAGCGCGATGCTCATCACGCCGACGGGGAGACCGCACAGGCGGTTGATAATCTGCGCGATACCCGTGAGCCCCCCGGAGACGATGGAGTTGGGGAACATGAAAAACTGGAAGCCCGCCGCGCCGATGGCCGCGCCCAGCACAACCAGCGCGTATTTGACGACCGGGTGCATGTGCCCCTTGGCCATGAGGCGGGATCTGAGGTCGGACATGTTATAACCACCTTTCAAGCGGGATTTATTCGCCGTCTAAGAGAGAAAGCTGCTCTTGGCCGACGTCCTCGGCGCGCAAGAGCGCGCCTGCGGCCGGGAGAGAGCGCACGCGATAGCGCGAGAGGTTATCAAGCGGGGCGTCGGCGAGGAAGGAAAGCTCGGCGAGCGTGCGGCGCGCCTTGACGGCGAGCACGCCTACGCCCTGTGTGCTGCGGCTGGATTTCGGCTGGAGCAGGGAGGAATTGAACACCAGCACACGCCCGTCGCTTGAGCGGCAGACGAGGTCGGTTTCCTCGCCGAGCACGAGCACCGCGCGCAGCGGGCTTTTGTCGGAATAGGCGTTGACGAGCTTTTTGCGGTTGGTCTTGGTCTCATAAGCGGCCAGCTCCACGCGCGCGACCTTGCCGTTTTCAAAGGCGAGGAGGAGGTTGGCGCGGTAGTCGCCGGGGTCGAGCATGGTGATGACGCTCTCGCCCTCGTCCATGGCCAGCTTCGTGGGCAGATACGTGCCCAAGACGGACGCCTTGCAGTCGTCAAAGTCCGAAACGCGCGCCTTGTACATCTGCTGTTTATCCGTGAGGATGAGCACTTCGCGGCGGTTGGAGGACTCAAAGGAGATGTTCGGCGCGTCCCCGTCCTTATACTTTTGCTCGCTGCTCATGCGCAGAGACTGGGCGGTGATTTTTTTGAAATACCCCTCGCGGGAGAGGAAAAGCGTGACGGGATAGTCCTCAACCTGCTGCGCCTCGGTGTATTCCTCGACCTCGGCGGCGTAGACAATGCCGGTTTTGCGGGGGGTGACGTATTTTTTGTTTATCTCGGTCAGCTCGTTGATGATGATGGCGCGGATTTTGCGGCGGTTATTGAGCGTGGATTCAAGCTCTTCAATCTCGTCCTCCAGCGCTTCGGTTTCGGCCGTGCGCTTGAGAATATACTCGCGGTTGATGTTGCGCAGCTTGATCTCCGCGACGAACTCCGCCTGAATCTTGTCGATGCCAAAGCCCATCATCAGGTTCGGCACGACGTCGGATTCCAGCTCCGTGCCGCGGATTATCTCAATGGCGCGGTCAATGTCGAGGAGGATTTTTTCAAGACCCTTTAAGAGATGCAGCTTTTCTTTTTTCTTGTTCAGCTCAAAGAACACCCGTCGGCGGATGCACTCGACGCGCCACGCCGTCCACTCGTCCAAAATCTCGCGCACACCCATGACGCGGGGGTTGCCCGCGATGAGAATGTTGAAATTGCAGGGGAAGCTGTCTTGAAGCGTGGTGAGCTTGAAAAGCTTTTGCATCAGCTTTTCCGGGTCGACCCCACGCTTGAGGTCGATGGCAAGGCGCAGGCCGGAAAGGTCGGTCTCGTCGCGCATGTCGTTTATCTCGCGCACCTTGCCGGCCTTGATGAGCTCGGCCACCTTGTCGATGATCGCCTCGGAGGTGGTGGTGTACGGGATTTCGTAGATTTCGATTATGTTTTCTTTTTCAACATGCCGCCAGCGGGCGCGCACGCGGAACGACCCGCGCCCCGTGCGGTAAATCTCCTCCATTTCACGGCGGTCGTAGATTATCTCGCCGCCGGTGGGGAAGTCGGGCGCGGGGAGGGTGGACATGATGTCGTGCTCCGGGTCTTTGAGGCAGGCGATGGTGGTCTGGCAGACCTCATTGAGGTTGAAGCCGCAGATTTGGCTCGCCATGCCGACGGCGATGCCGGAGTTTGCCGAGACGAGCACGTTCGGAAACGCCGTGGGCAGGAGGGTCGGCTCTTTCATGCTGCCGTCGTAATTGTCCACGAAGTCGACGTTGTCCTTGTCGATGTCCTTGAAGACCTCACTGCAAACGGGGGAGAGCTTGGCCTCGGTGTAACGCGAGGCGGCGTAGGACATGTCGCGGGAATAGACCTTGCCGAAGTTGCCCTTGGAGTCGACAAACGGCGTCAACAGCGCCTCATAGCCCGCCGAAAGGCGCACCATGGTTTCATAAATGGCCGAGTCGCCATGGGGGTTTAAGCGCATGGTTTGGCCGACGATGTTGGCGCTTTTCGTCCTCGCGCCGGTCAAAAGCCCCATCTTGAACATGGTGTAAAGCAGCTTGCGGTGAGACGGCTTGAAGCCGTCAATCTCCGGAATGGCGCGCGAGACGATGACGCTCATGGCGTAGGGCATGTAATTGGTCTCCAGCGTTTGGGTTATCGGCTGCTCCAGCACCTCGGCGCGCAGACCCACCACATTGGGGTTATTCGGTTTTTTCTTTTCTTCCTGCTTCTTTTTGGCCATTATCGCGCTCTCTTATCAACCGTTCTTTTTCTGCTTTTTGCCCGTGATGAGACTGCGGCGGCAGCTGGGGCAGGTGGTGGCGACGAAGATGCCGGCCATGATGCGCTTGCCGCAATGCGGGCAGCGGCAGTATTTATACATCACGTAAACCGTCGCGGCCATGATGACCGTGGTGAGGATGAGCAGATACGGCGCGACGGGGCTGCCGAGCTGCTCACAGACGATGCCGAGAACGGCGGCAATCATGGCGGCGGCAAAAAAGCGCTTGACCAGCTCTCTGCCCTGAACAAAGGTGTTTTCGTAAATCTTTTTCATTTCTGTTCTCCTTATGATATATCAGCCATGTCCAGGTATTTATAACCGAACTCGGCAATGTGGTTTTTTCTGCCCTCCAAATTGTCGCCGAGGAGCAGGTCAAACATGCGGGACATGTCCTCCGCGTCCTCGGGCATGACCTTGATGAGGCGGCGGGTTTCGGGGTTCATGGTGGTCATCCACATCATGTCGGGGTCGTTTTCGCCCAAGCCCTTGCTGCGGTTGACGCTCGCCTTCGCACCGTTGAGCGAGGCGATTATCTCCGCCTTTTCACGGTCGGAATAGGCGAAATATGTCTTGCCCTTGCTCTCAATTTCATAAAGCGGGGACTCGGCGATGTAAACATACCCCTCGCGAATGAGCGTGGGCACAAGGCGATAGAGCATGGTGAGAATCAGCGTGCGGATTTGGAAGCCGTCAACATCGGCGTCGGTGCAGATTATGACCTTGTTCCAGCGGAGATTGGCGAGGTCAAAGCTGGACAAATCCTTGGTGTGCTTATCCTTGACCTCGACGCCGCAGCCGAGAACCTTGAGCAGGTCGGTGATGACGTCGCTTTTGAAAATGCGGACGTAATCGGCCTTGAGGCAGTTGAGGATTTTGCCGCGCACGGGCATGATGCCCTGAAACTCGCCGTCGCGCGAGAGCTTGCACGCGCCCAGTGCGGAGTCACCCTCAACAATGTAAATTTCGCGGCGGGTCACGTCGCGGCTGCGGCAGTCGACAAACTTCTGCACGCGGTTTGATATGTCAATGCTGCCGGAAAGCTTCTTTTTCATGCCCTGGCGGGCGCGTTCGGCCGTTTCGCGGCTGCGCTTGTTGATGAGCACCTGCTCGGCGATTCTGTCCGCTTCGGGCTTGTTTTCGATGAAGTACACCTCCAGCCGGGTTTTGAAAAACTCGGTCATGGCGGTTTGAATGAAGCGGTTGTTGATCGCCTTTTTGGTTTGGTTTTCGTAAGAGGTCTGGGTGGAAAAGCAGTTGGTCACGAGGACGAGGCAGTCCTGAACGTCCTGAAACTTGATGGGGGATTCGTTCTTTTGGTACTTGCCGAGCTGCTTTATATATGCGTCTATGGCCGAGACGAAGGCGCTGCGCGCGGCCTTGTCCGGCGCGCCGCCGTTTTCAAGCCAGGAGGAGTTGTGGTAATACTCAATGGCCTGCGCCTTGTTGGAAAAGCAGAACGCGGCGGAGAGCTTGACCTTGTATTCGGGCTTGTCCTCCCTGTCGCGGCCGCGGCGCTCGGCGGTGATGAACTCCGGCGCCGTCAGCGCGCCGTCGCCTGCAAGCTCGGTGACGTAATCGACGATGCCGTTTTGATAGCAATAATCGCGCACGTCGAACTTGCCGTCCTTTTCAAGGCGGAGGCGGAACGTGACCCCGGCGTTGACGACCGCCTGGCGGTGCAGCACGTCGTCAAAATATTCCTCGGGGATATCAATGTCGGTGAAGACCTCGCGGTCGGGCCGCCAACGAATCGTGGTGCCGGTTTTCTTGCGGTCGGCAGGCTCGACGTTCAACTCCTGACCCTTTTTGCCGACGGGCTTGCCCTTTTTGAAATGGAGGGTGTACTTGCTGCCGTCGCGGCGGACGGTGACGTCCATATACTCGGAGGCGTACTGCGTGGCGCAGGAGCCGAGGCCGTTGAGACCGAGAGAGTATTCATAATCGCCGCCGTCGGCGTTTCTATACTTGCCGCCGGCGTAAAGCTCGCAGAAAACCAGCTCCCAGTTGAAGCGCTTTTCGTTGCTGTTCCAATCCAGCGGGCAGCCGCGGCCGAAGTCTTCGACCTCGATGGACTTGTCCGCATAATAGGTGAGCGTGATGAGCTCGCCAAAGCCCTCGCGCGCCTCGTCGATGGCGTTGGAGAGTATTTCAAAAACGGCATGCTCGCACCCGTCCAGCCCGTCAGAGCCGAAAATGACCCCCGGCCGCTTGCGGACGCGGTCTGCCCCCTTGAGCTGGGATATGCTGTCGTTGCCGTATTGCGCTGTGCTTTGTGCCATAATCAAATCCCTTTTTCAGATAATATATCAATTCTATATTATACTACATTTTGTGAACTTTTCAAGCACAGCGAGTAATATGTAGGGCTTTTTTTACACGGGAGAGGAAAGCGGGCTGTGCGTGAGCACAGCCCGCCCGGTCGGGGGAGTATTAAGTTTTTCTTGTTTTGAGAAAAACACTCTTGACCGCTCGACAATTTTCCGCTATGGTTGTAAGCGTATGATATAGTCTATACTACGGATACGAACTGCGGCTGTGTCTCTCTCGCCGCGCGGGAAACCGTCTGAGAGTAGTATCTGCGCGCAATCGCAAATTAAACCTGCTATTTTCTGCCTTGGGAAAGGATAAAAAACCATGGATTTGACGACGATAATCGAAATTGCGGCGATAATAATCGCGCTGTATTTGTTTTTGAAGCTGCTCTCCGCGCCGCTGAAGCTGGCGATAAAGCTGCTGCTGCACGCGGCGTCCGGCTTCTTGCTGCTGCTGGTGGAGGAGATAATCGGCGGGTTTTTCGACTTTTCGCTGGGCATCACGTTTCTCAACTGCCTCATCGCGGGCATACTCGGCATTCCGGGGGTGATACTGCTGGTGCTGGCGAAGCTGTTTTTGTGAGTTGCATTTTGGGCGAACATATTATATAGTAATCTTATCAATACGGAAAACACATAAAAGGACGTGATGACTTGAAAACGCTTATGAGCGGGAACGAGGCCGCCGCGCGCGGCGCGTATGAGGCGGGCGTGAACATCTGCGCGGCCTATCCCGGCACACCGAGCACGGAGATTTTCGAGGAGCTGCCGAAGTACAAGGACGCGGTTTACTGCGAATGGTCGCCGAACGAAAAGGTGGCGGCGGAGGTGGCCTACGGGGCGAGCGTGGCCGGTGCAAGATCCTTGTGCGCGATGAAGCACGTGGGCATGAACGTCGCCGCAGACCCGATTTTCACCGCGGCATACCTGGGCGTTCGCGGCGGCTTCGTCGCCGTGACGGCGGACGACCCGAGCATGCACTCATCCCAAAACGAGCAGGACAACCGCTGGTATGCCAAGCACGCCAAGCTCCCGCTTGTCGAGCCGTCGGACTCGCAGGAGTGCAAGGACTTCATGAAAACCGCGTTTGAAATTTCCGAAGAGTTTGACCTGCCGGTCATATTCCGCACGACGACGCGCGTGTCGCACTCGAAGAGCCTCGTGGAAACCGGCGAGAGGACGGAGCACGCGATTCCGCCCTATGAGAAAAACCCGGCCAAATTCGTGTGCACCCCGGCGCGCGCCTACCAAAACCGCGCCAAGCTTGAGCGGAATTGGGCGCGCCTTTGCGAATACTCCGAAAAGTGCCCTCTCAACCGCGTGGAAATGCGCGGGGGCAAAATCGGCGTGGTGAGCGCGTCGATCGCGTATCAATACGCGAAGGAGGCCTTCCCGGAAGATACGTCGTTTTTCAAGCCCGGGCTTACATACCCCCTGCCCATCGAGGCTATCCGCGCCTTCGCCGCCGAGGTGGAGACGCTGTACGTCGTCGAGGAGCTGGACGGCTTCATGGAGGGTGAGCTGAGAAACGCGGGCATTGACTGCATCGGCAAGGCCGTGGTCAGCCCCATGTATGAGCTGGACCCCCAGCGGCTGAAGGAGGCCGTGTTCGGCGTCGCGCCGAAGACGACGGCGCTTGACGTGGCCTGTGCGCCGCGCCCGGCGGCGCTGTGCCCCGGCTGCCCGCACAGAGGGTTTTTCTACACCGTGTCGAAAATCAAAAACGCCGTTGTCGCGGGTGACATCGGCTGCTACACTCTCGGCGCCGCGCCCCCGCTGAACGCGACCGACACCTGTGTGTGCATGGGCGGCGGGTTCTCCGTCGGCGCGGGCATCGCGCGCGCCCTTGAACGCGGCGGCGAGAAGCGCCCCGTGTTCGGCGTGGTGGGCGATTCGACGTTTTTCCACAGCGGCATCACCGGCGCGGTGGAGATAATTTATAATAACGCGGACATGATCCCCGTCGTGCTCGATAACCACATCACCGGCATGACCGGCCATCAGGACAACCCCGGCACGGGCTATAATCTCCTCGGCGAGGTGGCCGCGGCGATTAAGATTGAGGACGTTTTGCGCGCCGTCGGCTTTGAAAACATCATCATCGTCGACCCGAACGACCTTGCCTCGATGAGCAAGGCACTGAGTGACGCGATGGCGAGCGAGACGCGCGCGGCGGTGATATGCCGCAGGCCGTGCCTCTTGATAAAGCGCGAAAAGCAGGAGCGCGGACTCTGCCGCGTGGACGCGGCAAAGTGCATAGGGTGCAAAAAGTGCCTCGGCGTGGGCTGCCCCGCGCTGATGATGAAAGAGGGCAAATCGAGCATCAACGCCACGCAGTGCGTGGGGTGCACGGTGTGCGCGCAGGTGTGCCCCGTGGGCGCGATAAACCGGGAGGAGGCTTGAGCAATGCAGACGAAAACCGTGATTCTTTCCGGCGTGGGCGGACAGGGCGCGATATTGACCGCGCGCGTGCTCGTCAACGGCCTGATGCGCGCCGGGTACGACGTGAAAATGAGCGAGGTGCACGGCATGAGCCAGCGCGGCGGCAGCGTGACCACGCAGGTGCGCTACGGCGAGAAGGTTTATTCGCCCCTTGTGGGCAAGGGCGCGGCGGACATTCTCGTGGCCTTTGAAAAGATGGAGGCTGTGCGCTATGCCGATTACTTAAAGCCCGACGGCGTGGCCGTGATAAACGACTATGAAATGCCCTCCTCCGCCACGGCGGCGGGGCTGGCGCAGTATCCGGCGGGGTGCGTGGAGGCCATGCAGGGCGCGTTCAAGTGCCATGTGCTCAAAGCCGCCGACATCGCCGCCACCCTCGGCACGGAAAAGTGCATGAACATCGTCCTCTTCGGCGCGATGACCAAGGCGCTCGCCCTCGACGGCATTGACTGGGAGGACGTGATACGCGAGACTGTGCCGCCCAAATTCGTCGAGCTGAATCTCGCGGCATATCGCGCCGGGCGCGAGGCCGTGTAAGGCATAAAAACAAAAATGTTCCACGCAGATAAAAAGCGTGGAACATTTTTTGAATTATGCAGTCTAATATGACGTAAGCTAGTAATGGCAAAGATATTAGGGAAGGAAAAAGGAATTATGAAAAAGACAGTTGTGATTTTCATCTGCGCGATACTCGTGTCGATGCTGTGCGCGTGCTCCGCGGCCAAGCTCGCCCCCGCAGATTTGAAGGAAAGCGATTATAACGGCGCGGTTTTCAACGACAAGGTTCAGCTTTTCGTCAAGCAGCGCACCGTGACCGACGAAACCGAGGAGGTCACGCTCGACATGGAAAACCTCACCGACGTGGATTATACCTATGACGCGGTTCAGCGGCTGGAGCTTTATGACGGGGAGAAGTGGCGCGTCGTGCCCGACAAGCAGGAGGCCGTCACCATGGCGATTTACACCCTGCCCGCAGGGGGCACAGAGGAGATTGTCTTCAACTTCGCCGCGCATTATGACAAGCTCGGCGAGGGGCGCTATCGCATCGTCGTGCCGCTGGTCGCCGCCGACGGCGGGCAGGCTTACGCCGCCGCCGAGTTCGGCATAGGCCGCGCGGAGAAGTGAGCGGGCGCATTGCGTGCATTAACGGCGGGGGCGACCCCGCCGTTAACATATTATTATCAGTTTTTCGGTTGACCCGCGCGTGAGAAAATGGTATAGTATTATGTACGCGATTTGGCGCGAAGTATGATAATTCAACATTTTTGATATACAGGAGGCTCACATGAAGGGAAGCCGTGGGTTTAGAATTGCATTCGGAATCGTGGCGCTGGCGGTGTTCGTGGCGTATTTTTCGCTGCGCTTTTCCGTGTCGCCGCGCACGAGCGACTTTGACGATTATCACGCCGTGGTTTACGGCGATTTGATGAAGATTTTGGACGCGGGCGGCACGATTGAGGACTATTACCGCTCTGAGCCGCGCCTTTCCATATACCTTGAGGGCGACGCGCAGCCGGCCGAGGAGCAAGCGGCCGAAGCGCCCGTCGAAATCGTCGAGCCGACGCCCGAACCGACGCCCGACCCCGCCTCCCCCGCCGGCAAGGCCGCGGCGCTGGGTCTGCCCACGCCGCCGGACATCGACATCACAAGCTGGGAGTACACCCTTGTCAACGGCGACAACTCCATCGGCCAGTACGTGCCGGAAAGCCTCGCCTATCTCAGCCAAACCGTTGACGAGACCGACATTCAGATAAACTACAACGCCAACCGCTGCGCCGTCGACTCGCGCATTGCTCAGGCCGTGCTGGACATGGCGCTCGGCTGCAAGAATGAGGGTTACCCGGTGTTCCTCTCCTCCGGCTACAGAAGCTACACCGATCAGGACGCGAACTTCCAACGCATTTGCGCCAACAACGGCATCACCGACGGCAAGGACGCAAATGGGCATTACATCACCATGCCCGCCGGGTGCAGCGAGCACCAAACCGCCCTGTGCGTGGATATAACCGACGTTTACCGCAGCATCAAAAACGACGAGATTGAAGACACCGACACCTGCAAGTGGCTCATTGCCCACTGCGCCGAGTATGGGTTCATTCACCGCTTCCCGGTGGAGAAAATGGACATCACGGGCGTGATGAACGAGGGGTGGCACTTCCGCTATGTCGGGCCGGAGGCCGCGCAGTACATCATGGACAACGCCCTCTGCCTTGAGGAATTTGTCGGGCTTTATAACGGCGAGCCCGTGGCCGCCGACGCGGCGTAATCGAATAATACGCAGACAGCAGCATCCCCGGCGGGACAATCCCGCCGGGGATGCTTTGTTATCTCACACCGTCGGGCATGTCAGCACGAGGGTGACGTTTTTATACTCCGAGGGGAGTGTGAGGGCGTTTGACGGGGCGTGGACGACGTTATCGGAAAGCGCGGTGAACGCCTCAACGCCGTCAAGCTCATCAAAGCCGAAGTTTGCGCCCTTATAGTGCATGGGGACGGTGATGCGCGCGCCGACGGCGTCGGCGATGCGCCGCGCGGCGGCGGCATCGACCGTGTAAAACCCGCCCACGGGCAGCAGCAGCACGTCAACATCGCCGAGCGCGGCAAGCGCCTCGGCGGAAAGCTCATGCCCCAAGTCGCCCAGGTGCACAAGGCGCATGCCCTCCGCGTCGATGATACTGACGCGGTTTTTGCCGCGCTTGGCGCCGCGAAATTCATCGTGATAGGTGTCAAGCTGCGTGACGGCAAACGCCGGGGTGCGCCCGGTGAGAGTGACGGCCTCGGCACAGCCGTGGTCGGCGTGGGCGTGGCTCAATATCACGGCGTCCGCCGTGATGTCGCCCGGCAGGGCGAGACCGGGGACGTATCCGGGGGCGTAAGGGTCAATGACGGCAGAGCCGTCGGCGCTGTCGAGCAAAAAGCACGAGTGGCCGAGCCAGGTGAGAGTCATGCGCGTAACCTCCGATTTATATCTCCAGCCCCTGCAAGCGGCGGCGGAGCATGTCATAGATGTGGTTGCCGGCCATGCGGCGGATGAAGGAGCGGGTGCGGTTCGTGCCGAGGTGCAGCTCGCGCACGGTGACATTTTCGCCGTCGTCCATGGAGACGAACACCGTGCCCACCTCGTGCACGCCGTCCCCGTCGGGGCCGGCAAGCCCCGTCACGCCGAAGCCGATGTCCGCGCCGAGCAGCGCCCTCACGCGCGAGGCCATCTCGCGCGCGACCTCGTCGCTCACCGCGCCCTTTTCCTCGATGAGGGCGGGGTCAATGCCGAGGAGCGTGGCCTTGGCGGCGTTGGTGTAGGTCACGACGCCGCCGAGGAAAAATTCGCTTGCGCCGGGCAAATCCGTGAAGCGCTTGGCGACTTCGCCCCCGGTGCAGCTCTCCGCCGCGGCAAAGGTGAGCGGCGTTTGGCGCAAGAGCTTCATCGCGGCCTCTTCAATGGTCTCGACGTCCTCGCCGTAGACATACTCGCCCAGCTTCTCCTTCACGTGCGCCACCACCGGGGCGATCATCGCCTCGGCCTCGGCGGCGGTGTCGGCCTTGGCGGTGATTTGCAGAAAGCAGTCACACTCCTTGGCGTAGGGCGCCATGCTGGGGTTGGTCATGGCGTTCATTTCGTCGGCAAACATGTCGTCCACGGCGCTCTCGCCCATGCCGAACACGCGCACCGAGTGCGACACGATTTCCCCGTCGCCGAGGCGGCGGAGGTAAGGGATTGCGCTTTCAATGAGCATGGCGCGGCATTCCTTGGGCGGGCCGGGCAGCATGACCACCACCTTGCCGTCCTTTTCAAAGGCACAGCCGGGGGCTGTGCCGCAGGTGTTGTGGAAAACCGTGCAGCCGAGGGGCAAAAGCGCCTGATTGAAGTTGTTGTCCGTGAAAACGCGGCCGTTTTTGATGTATTCATACAGCCCGGCCATCTCGCGCGCGTCCTCGACAAGGGGGAGGGAGAACGCCTCGGCTGCGACGAGCTTGGTCAGGTCGTCGCAGGTGGGGCCGAGGCCGCCGGTGGTGATGATGACGTCGGCGCGGGACTTGGCGAGCTCCATGCATGCGCGCAGACGCTCCGGGTTATCCCCCACGACGGTGTGATAGCGGACATTCAGCCCGATTTTTGATAACTCCTCCGACACGTCGCGCGCGTCGGTGTTGGTCACGTGGCCGAGCAAAAGCTCGGTGCCGACGGAGATAATCTCCGTGTTGAGGCTCTTTCCGCTCATCCCAGCGCCACCTTTTCGATTCCCTGAAGAGCTTCATCAACCAGCGCGTCGACGTCCAGCGCGCTCTCGGCGATTTCGACGTCGCGCAGCTTGGGCTTGGTGCGCGGGTGCTTGGGCGTGAAGACGGTGCAGCAGTCCTCATACGGGAGAATGGAGGTTTCAAACGTGCCGATTTTGCGCGCGAGGCGGACGATTTCCTCCTTGTCCATGCCGATGAGCGGCTGCAAAACGGGCAGGGAGATGACGTCCTGCGTCGAGCGCATGGCCTCCATGGTTTGACTTGCGACCTGGCCGAGGTTTTCGCCGGTGACGATGGCCTTGGCGTTGTTGTCAAGCGCGATGCGCTCGGCAATGCGCATCATGAACCGGCGCATTATCAGCGTGAAGTATTCCTCCGGGCACTTGTCGCGTATCTCCTCTTGAATATGCGTGAACGGGACGATTTCGACCGTGAGATGGCCGCAATAGGCCGTCAAAAGCTGCGCCAGCTCCAGCACCTTTTCCTTGGCCTGCTGCGAGGTGTAGGGGAAGGAGAAAAAGTGCACGGGGATGAGGTGGACGCCGCGGCGGGCGATCATATAGCTGGAAACGGGGCTGTCGATGCCGCCGGAAAGGAGCGAGACGGCCGTGCCGTTGCAGCCCACGGGCATGCCGCCCGCGCCGGGAATGGGCGCGCCGTGCACGTAGGCGGCGAGATCGCGCACCTCGATGTGCACGATAAGCTCCGGGGAATGCACGTCAACGCGCACGTTCGGAAACGCCTCGCTCAGCTCACCGCCGACATACTGGCTCAGCTCGATGCTCGTCATGGGGAAGCTCTTGTCACTGCGCTTGGACTCGACCTTGAAGCTCTCCGCGCTTTCCAGCTCATCGCGCAGATATTCCTTGGCGAGGGCGGTTATGGCGTCTTTGTCCTTTTCGCAAGCGGCGGCGCGCACGATGGCGACGATGCCGAAAACGTGGCGCAGCGCCTCGACGGCGGCGTCCATGTCCGCGCCGGGCTCTTGCGCCTCGACGTACACCGTGGACTGAATGCAGTAAACGCGGAATTTGCCGATTGCGGCGAGGCGGCGGCGAATGTTCGCCATGAGCTTTTGCTCAAAATAGCGGCGGTTAAGCCCTTTGAGAATGATTTCGCCGAGCTTGAGCAGGATTATATCGTTCATGCTTGTGTTGTCTCCTCAATATGCGTAGTTTTCGGGTGATATTGTAGCATATAATTTGAAATTATGCCACAAGAATAAGCATAAAAAATGCGCGCCGTTGACAAATGCGCCGCCGGGGCGTAAGATTGGGGCAGAAACAAATTCGATATGACCGGTCTGGGAGGTAAGCATGACGGAAAGCAAGGCTTGGGGCGCGCTCAACGCCGTGGGGCAGCTGATAGTGGCGAGCATTATATGGGGCGTGTGCTGCCTGCCGGTGTTCACGATAGGCCCGGCGTGCACGGCGCTTTATTATTGCACCGTCAAGGTCGTGCGGCGCGGGCGCGGCACGGTGTGGGGCGAGTTTTTCCGCTCATTTCGGGAGAATTTTTGGCCGGGCGTGGTGTTCAACCTCGGCTTTCTCGCGGCGAGCGCGCTGGTGGCACTGCTTGCCCTGCCGCACCTGAACGCACTGCGCCAAACGGGCGAGATCGGCGTGATGCTGTACGTGTGCTTTGGGCTGGTGCTGCTTTATATTTGGCTTGTGCCGTATGTTTACCCGGTGCTGTCGCGCTTTGCGTATAATAATCTCGATGTGCTGAGATTCAGTCTTTATATCGGCGTGAAGCACTTCGGGAAAACTGTGCTGCTGCTCGTTCTCCTCGCAGCAGCGGCGGTACTGGGGCTTTCAAACGGCGCGCTGCTGATTTTCCTGCCGGGGGCGTATTGCTATTTGGCGTCGTGGATGCTTGAACCGGTGTTCAAGGCCGCCTCCAAGCCCGACGACGAGGGGAACTACGACCTCTGGTACGGCGAAGAGCCCGCCGCGCCGGAAGAGGACAACGCGGAATAAAAAAGCAAAACAGAACGGTTCACGGCGGAGTGCGCAAGCACTCCGCCGTGGTGTTTTTTATAGATTCTTTGTGACTATGACGTCGCTGTCGAGGCCGCAGACGTTGTGAATCACCACGTCGCCGATGTGAACGGGCGAGGTGAGGCGGCACTTGTTTATCTCCTCCATGACGCGGAAAATGTCCTTTTTCGGGATGGGCTTTGTCAGGCGCACGGAGCACAGCGGCAAAAGCGCGCCGTCAATGCGCACGGTGGAGCATATCGTGCGCCGGGGGTCAACCAGCTCTTGCCGGACATATTCCTCGCCGCGCTTGCAGCGGTTGCCGCTGACGGAGAACACCTCCGCGCCGTCATACTGCGCGGTTATCGTGCAGCCGTTGGGGCAGATGATGCAGGTGAAGCTGCGTTCAGATTTCATTTACCGTCACCTCGATTTCCTGCGTTGAGCGGATATTTTCGGCCTTGATGTCAAGCTGAATCATCTCGGCGGGGATGGCCTTTTGAAGCTTCTTGGAGGCGATAAGCTCGCCGCCCTGACGCAGCTCGACCACGCACCGCCCCACGGGGCGGCGCACACGCATCGAAATGCGAAAATCAGCTTCGCCGCTGACGCGCTGGGGCACGGTGTAGGAGATGGGTGCGTTTGCCTTTATCTCCACCGCACTCGCCGGGAGTGCCCCGGCGAGCACATAGCGGGAAACGCTGTCGGCCAGCGCCTCGGCCTCAAGCGAGACGAAGTCAACCAAATCGTGCACATGCAGCACGTTGCCGGCGGCGAATATGCCCGGCACGGTGGTCTGGTAAAACTCATCGACCAGCGCGCCGTTGGTGCGCGCGTCGAGCGCCACCCCGGCCTTGAGCGAAAGCTCGTTTTCCGGAATGAGGCCGACGGACATGATGAGCGTGTCGCAGGGGATGAATTCCTCCGTGCCCGGCTTGGGATTGAGGTTTTCATCATAATCCATCACCGTCACGCCGCGGATACGCTCCTCGCCGTGGATTTGCACGACCGAGCGGCTGAGGTAGAGCGGGATGTCATAATCGTGCAGGCACTGCTCGATGTTGCGCGGCAGACCGCTGGGGTAGGGGAGAATCTCGAACATCGCCTTCACGTGCGCGCCCTCCAAGGTGAGTCGGCGTGCCATTATCATGCCGATGTCGCCCGAACCCATTATGATGACCTCTTTGCCGACCATGGTGTTGTAAAGATTGACATAGCTTTGCGCGACCCCGGCGTTATATACGCCGGACGGGCGCGCCCCGGGTATGGCGAGGGCACCGCGTGTGCGCTCGCGGCAGCCCATGGTCAAAACAACTGCCTTGGCCTGAATCTTGCGCAGACCCTCGCGCGTGTTGACGGTGACAACGCGCTCGCGGCTCAAATCGAACACCGTTGCATTCGTCAGTATTTCAATTCCGGCTTTCTCGGCCTCGTCGATGAAGCGCTGGGTGTACTCCGGGCCGCTTTTGGACACGCCGAAGCGCGTCAGGCCGAAGCCGTCGTGGATGCACTGGCGCAGCACGCCGCCCGGCTGCTTCTCACGCTCGATGATGAGGATATCCCGAACGCCGTTTTCGTGGAGCTTCACCGCCGCGGCAAGCCCCGCAGAGCCTCCGCCGATTATAACGACATCGCGTTTTTCCACCTTACTTGACCTCCCCCGTGAAAAGATACGCGCCTTTTTTGTTGAGCAGCACGTCCTCTTTTTTTATGCCCAGCTCCTCTTGGATGAGCGCGGTGACGCGGCTTTCGCAGTAGCCGCCCTGGCACAGCCCCATGGTGGCGCGTGTGCGGTATTTGATGCCGGAGACGGTGGTGACGCCGAGAATGTTGTGAATGGCGTTTTTGACCTCGGCGCGGCTGACGCACTCGCAGCGGCAGCAAATCTCGCCGTAATCCGGATCCTCGGCGATGAGGCGGGCGCGCTCGGCGTCGTCAAGCTCCGCAAAGCGCGGGTTGCCGCTCCGCACGGGGTTGAAGTCCGCCCTTTCGCGCAGCTCCTCTTGGCCGCGGACGAGCTTGACCACGCGCCGCGCGATGGGCAGCGCGCTCGTCACACCGGGGGAGATTATCGCCACGAGGTTCACCGCGTGGGGGATCTTTTCGCTGTCTTCAATCACAAACTCCGCGCTCTCGCCCGTTTCGGCGTTTTTGAGCATGGGGAACACGCCCGCGTAATTGCGGATGTAATACTCCCGGCGCACGTAGGAGAACATTTTGCGCCCGTCGCGCTGCAGGAGAGCTATCATGTCCGCCGTTGCGTCATAATTGACCGGCGCGTCGCCGATGTTTTCAATCGTCGGGCCGACGAGGATGTTGCCGTCCACCGTGGGGGTGACGTGCACATCGAATTCGCCCTGCTCGTTCGGCGTGGGGTAGACCGGCATGGAGAGATATTGCCCCGTCTTTTTGTCGAGTATTTCATACTGACCCTTGACGCGGTCGGGAATGTACTTGCCAAAGCCGAGCATCTCGGAGATTCTATAGGCGTTGAGACCCGCGCAGTTTATCACCCAGCGTGTCTCATACTGCCCGGAGGTGGCCGTGACGGCGAAATTGCCGTCGGGGGTGCGGCGGATGGCGGTGACCTCGCTGTCGAAGATATACCTTGCGCCGTTCATGACGGCGTTTTCGGCAAGGGCGATGGTGTAGGTGAACGGGTCGAGTATGCCCGCCGAGGGGACGAAGATGGCAAAGTCGCCGTCGGCGTTCGGCTCAAGGCGCTTTATCTCGTCCCGGTCTATCATCTTCAAGCCCGGCACGCCGTTTGCAAGGCCGCGCTGATAAAGAGCCTCCAAGCGCACGCGCTCGTCCTCGCCAAAGCCGACGATGAGCTTGCCGCAGCGCTTGAACGGCACGTCCAGCTCCTCGGCCACTCTGTCAAACTCGGCGTTGCCCTCCATGCTGCATTCACAGCGCAGCGACCCCGTGGCATAGAGTATGCCGGAGTGCAAAAGGCCGGTGTTGTGCCCGCTGACGCCGTTGCAGACGTCCAGCTCCTTTTCCAGCACGCATATTTTCAATTCATAGCGGCTGAGCTCTCTTGCCACGGCGGAGCCGACCACGCCCCCGCCGATTATAATCACGTCAAAGCGTTCGTTCATTTTGTCATCCTCAATCAATCGTCCATGTATCCGATTTGCACCGCCGCCATCGGGTATATCGCGACGAGCGGCTTTTTCCCGGCGAATTTCTTTTCCAGCCGCGCCAAAATCGCGTCCCATTTGTCGTACATATCGGGGACTTTCCCGGTGTAAAACTGCCGCACGTCCACCTCGCTCACGCCGTCGGAATAGATGATGGTCTCCGTGCCGTGCAGCTCAAGGGGCGGGATGTTGTCATCATGCGGGGAGAAAAGGCTCATCCCGGGGCCGAAAAGCGAGTGGAAGCCCGGCCCCTCGCTTGCCGCCGTCATGGCCACGATTGTGCCGCCCTCGGCGACACAGCGCTCTTTATAATGCCCCATCGCGGCAAAGCACGTGCCGATTTGGGAATACTCCGTGTCCTTGGGATAGGCCGAGCAGATGTTGATGTCCGCATTTTCGACAAGCGGGGTCTTCAGGCATTCCATCGCGCGCTTGCACGCGGCGCGGTGCGCCTTGATGAAGTGGCCGGCAAACGCGTCGGCGGGGAGCATTTTGTCATTGAGCACGACGTTGACGATGAAGTCCAGCCCCGCCTTGCCGACAATCTCCTCCATGTTTTGACGCATGGCGTTGTCCGGGTTGCAGGTGCTGGTTTTGAAGGACATGCCGGTGTCCTTCCCGGCGAAGACGAGAGTGTGGTTGCTGTGCAGAGTTTCGATGCCGCCGATGCCGGGGATGACGGCCTTTGCCCCGCCCGAAAAGCCCGCCAGCGTGTGCGGCACGATGCACCCCACGGCGATTTTCAGCTCCGCCTCCATATAGTGACGGTTGACCTTGATTATCTGCTTGTCGTCCGGCACGGTGACAAGGTCGGCGGCAAAGGGAGAGTGGTTCAAAACCTGCACGTGCTCCGTCACCCATTTGCCCACCTTTATCTCCATCTCCTGCTTGGTCATGGGTCTGTGCCCGCCGAGGGCGATGAGGACTTTGATTTGCGAATATTCCATGCCCGCCGCGACGAGCTTCTTGATGACGATGGGCAGAATGACCGCGCCCTGAGTGGGTCGGGAAATGTCATCAATGATGATGCAGGCGCTCTTTTTGCCTTTTGCGAGCGTTTCCAAGGGCTCGGTGCCGATGGGCGCGTCGATTTTGGCCTCTATTTCCTCGGCGCTGAGCGCGGGGGCGCAGGGCATTGAGCAATAGCGCACGTCCCAATCGTCCGGGAAGGTGAGGGTGCGGGTGGATTGCTCATACCACTGACCCCAGGGGATTTTATATTCTTGCATAATATTGCCTCCTGTAAAAAAGGCGGAGCGTCTGACCGGCTAAACGGTGACGCTCCGCAGGATGAATGGAATTTTTGCCGCAGTGGGGCGGGGATCAGCCCTTGACTGCGCCCGACGTAACGCCCTGAATGATGTACTTTTGGAAAAACACAAATATGGCGACCGGCGGAACAATGCCGATGAGCGAGGAAGCGGCCATGATGTGCCAGCGGATAGTGGTGTCGCTGAGCATGGAGTATATCTTCAGAGTGAGAGGATAGCTTCCCGCGTCGGACAAGAGAAACAGGGGAATGACAAATTCATTATACGTGTTGATGAAAACGAAGATCGCGCCGACGGCGATTCCGGGGCCGCTTATGGGGAAGATTATCCTCAGCAGCAGCTGAATGTAATTGCAGCCGTCAATCGACGCGGCCTCGTCCAGCTCGCCGGGCAGGGTCTGGAAATACCCGTGGTGAATGGTGACGACAAGCGCGAGGTTGAACGCGGAATAGACCAAGATGAGGCTGGCGCGGGAGTTGAGGATGCCGAGGGTGTGAAACATTTTATAGAGCGTCGGCAGCACGACGATGCCGGCCATCATCTGCGTCAGAAGCAGCACAAAGAGCGTCGCCCGGCGCAGCTTGAAGCGGTAACGCGCGATGGCGTAGGCCGCGGGGACGGAAATGGCCGTGGTCAAAACCGTGGCGCAGGTGGCATAAAAGAAGCTGTTGAGGACATTGACGCCGATGGACTTGAACGCGTCGACGAAGTTTTGAAGCTCGAAATAGTGCGGGAAAAGCTGAGCCTCCAGCATGTTCGAGTACGGCGTGAGGGCGACGATGAGCGCGGCGTATATCGGCAAAAGCGCGAACACGCAGAATATCACGCACAGCACCACGCGCAAAATCGTGACCCACAGAGGTTGTTTGTTGAGCATTGATTCAGTCCTCCTTGTCCATGAGCCGCCAGTAAATCACGGTGATGAGCACCAGCACGCCGATTGCAATGAGCGACCAGGCCGAGGCCGTGCCGAGATTCTTCATGTTGAACATCTCTCTGTAAATGCGCATGGGCAGGGTCATTGTCGCGTTGACAGGGCCGCCGCCGGTCATGCCGAAGATGATGTCGAACACCATGAACGTCCACACGGTCAGCACGATCATCGTGCTGGAGGTGATGGCCTTGAGGTTGGGCAGGGTGATGTGGAAAAAGAGCTGAACGGAGTTTGCTCCGTCCACCTTGCCGGCCTCATAAAGCTCGGTGGGGATGGTGGTGAGGGCGGAATAATAGTTCATGAAGGCAAAGGGCGTGGCGCGCCATATGCGCGAGAGGATGACCGCCCAAAGGGCGTTGTCAAAGCCGAGAAAGCTGATGGGCTTTTCAATGAGCCCCAGCTTTTCCAGCAGCACGTTCAACACGCCGAAGTCCGGGTTATATACAAAACGCCAGCAGGAGGCGACTATGATCAAGGGAATGGCATAGGGGAGCAGGTTGATGGACACAACCAGCTTCTTGCACTTGAATTTGCGGTTGCAGATGACTGCGAGCGCAAGACCGAGTATCATCGACGGAATGACCGAGCCGAACGTCCATATCAGCGTGGTTTTGACGGTTTGGGCGATGTCGGCCTTGATGAGGTCGAAGTTTTTGAACGCGACGAATTGACCGGCGGATTTGCCGGTGAAGCCCATAAACGCGCTGATGCACACCTTTATGAGCGGGTAGCCGTAGATGAAGCAAAGGATGAGTATGAGCGGGAGGAGAGACAATACTATCCTCCTTGTTCGCATTTGTTTCACTTTAACACCTCCGAGAGGATTCGCCTTTGAAAAAATCCGGGCCGGTTTTGCCGGCCCGGACGAACCAGTTTAACAGTTTATCAAGCGTATATTGGCACGGGTTCGGGTGAGCTTAGCTGTTGCGCGCGGTGACGTTCTCCACAGCCGCGACGGCGGCGGTCATGGTGTCCTCGGCGGAGAGCTGGCCGAGCAGGAACTGCTGCCAAACTTCTTCAAGCGCGGTGTAGTACGCGGCGGGAGTGGCGCTGTTCTTGCCGATCATGCCGTACATGGTGTACTCGGTGGTCTCGTTGTAGAACACCTTCCAGTAATCATACTGGAATGCGGGGTCTTCAAGCTCGGAGGCGAGCAGAGGACCGGAGCCGTAAGCGAGGTGGTGAGCCTTCAAAACCTCGTCGCTCATCAGATACTGAATGAACTTGGCAGAGGCTTCGGCGGTGGCTTCCTGAGTGGCGATCCAGCCGTTGGTGCCGGCCCAGGTGATCTTCTTGCCGTTCGGGCCGACGGGGAGCTCCGCAATGCCGACAGGGCCGTCATTGGTGAAGTCCTCGCCGTAGCCGGCGATCATGGTGGAGATTGCCCAGGGGCCTTCGATCAGCATGCCGACTTCGCCGTCACGCATGAGAGGACGCAGCTCGCCGCGGCCATACTCGGTGGGAGACTCCTGAACATACGGCCAAAGCTGCTCAAGGAAGTTGAGCGCTTCCATGCCGGCGTCGGTGTTGAACAGAGGCATGCTGTTGTCGTCAAGGATGGGGGCGTCGGTGGCCTGGTTGATGAAGCAGCCGACGAACTCTTCCAAAACTTCCGCGCCGTTAATGGCGGGCACGCCGAGACCGGGCTTGCCGGTGTTCTCTTTTATGGCCTTTGCGGCGGCAAGCAGCTCATCCCAAGTGGTCGGGGGGCTGTTGGGGTCAAGGCCGGCGGCGGTGAAGAGGTCCTTGTTGTAGTAAAGGACGAAAGTGTCAACGGAGCTGGGAACGTAGTAAAGGCCGTCCATGCCGCAGTCAACGAGATCCCACACGCCCTGGGGAACGCTGCTGATGAACTCATCGGAGAAGTACGGGGAAAGGTCGATGAGGCTGTCGTGTGCGGAAGAGTCAAAGAGCTTGTTGTCCCACCAGAAGATGACGTCGGGCTGAGTGCCGGCTTCAAAGTAGGTGGGATAGGTCTGAATCCAGCCTGCCCAGGATTCGTACATGGGCTCGACGTGGATGTTGGGGTTCTCCGCCTCGAAAGCGGCGATGGCCGGCTCGAGGAAGGATGCAACCTTGTCCTGATCGCCCGGACGAAGCACGGTTATGGTGACCTGTTCGTCAGAGGCGGCTTCTGCGGCGGGAGCTTCTGCCGCAGGGGCTTCGGCGGGGGCGGCCTCCTCGGCGGGTGCGGCGGACTGGCCACAGCCGACGAGCATGGAGCATGCCATGATAAGGCACAGTGCGATGCAAATAAGCTTCTTCATTTGCGCGTGTCCTCCTTGAAAAATTAGGATTGAATTCGGTTTTAGTCTCACAGTTTGCTTGAAAAACTGTTAGGATACGTGTCGCGTTCTCCCTGCGTCCGTCCGGGGCGCGCCCCGGACGGTTGGGAGAATGGAATTATGAAAAAGACGCTTGCTTTTTTCTGTAAATTAGTTTTGCTTCCAGCAAAACTAATGGCATATATATGCCATTACAGCTTTTTGAGTTTGCAATGCGGGCGGTCACGCCCGTGGGGGATTTCCGCTTACGCCAAGTAGCCGTAGTGCTTGAGGACGTTCTTGAGGCGGACGATGTCTTCCTCGGGCAGCTCGGAGATGACGGGCTTGCGGC